>NZ_JBFAOJ010000081.1:0-44426 GCF_040675205.1 Streptosporangium sp. NPDC049644
GCCGTCCGGGGCGCCGCTCGACCGAGCGGCGCCCCTGACGGCGTTCGAGCCGTCCGGTGGTCGCCGGACAGCGCGCACCGCCTGGATCGGGCAGGTCCAGGCGGTGCGGAGTGGCCGCGTCGCCGGGGGGGCGGCGCGGACGAGGGGATGGATCAGTCGGCGTAGACCGGGTAGCCGTAACCCACGACCTGCGAGGTGGGCCGGACGCGCTGCTCGACGTTGCCGTTGCCGGTGTTACCCTCGATCGTGGTGATCGTGCCGTCTCCGTTGTCCTTCTTCACGAAGCCGACGTGGTCGATGCCGTCGAGGTCCTTGCCGCCGGCCCAGTCGAAGTAGACGACGGCGCCGGGGGTGGGGGTGGTGCCCCAGTGCTGGTTGTTCTTGAACCACTTGGCGTGGGTGACGGTGTAGGCGTCCCAGCCCATCGTGGGCCGGATGCCGGCCATCTCGCCGACCCAGGAGACGAACATCGCGCACCAGGGGGCGTTGGCGTAGCCCTGGATGCTGCCGCCGTCACGGGCGACGGTCTCCTTGGCGCGCGGGGAGGACATGTACCACGAGTGGAACTTGGTCCCGCCGCCCTGGGAGTTCTCGCGGACGCCGATCTGCTTGGCGGCGAGGTCCAGGACCTGTGCGGCGGAGATCTTGGGCAGCCTCTCGGCCGCGATCTCGAGCGGGGTGCTCGCGGGCCTGTTCTGCGAGACCTCGGAGACCTTCGCGTCGGCGGGCGGCGTGTTCAGGGCGGGACGGCTGTCGGCCAGGGCGGCGGAGCCCACGGAGCCGGTCGCCAGGACGACGCAGGCGCCCAGGAGGGCGCTCGCCACGCGGGGGGCGCTGAGGGTGGGGGTGAGGCGGTGCTTGGTCATACCGGGGTCGACTCCTTGCTTCGCTTCCATACCGCCTACCGGGTTAGCTGACGGGTTCGGGCTGGGAAGTGCCCTACGGCGCGAGAACGCGCTGATTCACCCCAGGAACGTGGTTCCCCGGTTCCGCAGACTTCGCGGATTCGGCGGCCGTGCTCACCGCGGGCGGAGGGGCTCCGCCCAGGTGGAACACGGTCGGGCAATGTGACGGCAATGCTTAGACCTATACAGACCCAGACATTTGCCACGAACAGGACGAACGTACGTCACTCGGACAGACGATTACAAGTAGGACACATTGCCCTGACTTGGTAGTACGTCCAGATCGAGGGGGTAGGACGGGGGGTCGCTTGGCCTGGGGAGGGGGTGGGTCACGCCCGTCCTCCGGCCGGCCGCCGCGGCTGGGGTCGCGATCTCGCCGCGGGTGGAATCCCCTGTTCCCTCGGCGATCCGGGCGAGTGGTACCCGCTGCTGGATCGCCTGACCTGGGATGATATGTCGTGATCCGAGAGGCTCGCCGGCGAGAGCGTTCGACTCCAATTACTTAGAACAAATATTCGATGGTAAAAAGTATGGAGCGAGTGCGTCCCTCTACCCCAAAAGCCCGAACGAGGCCCGGCGGCCCACCGGCGGGAGGGTGAGCCTCAGCTCCCCGCCGGATCGGGAGCCGGCCGTGTCCTCGACGGGCTTCCGATGACGACCCCCCGATCCGGTGGCAAGCCGGCGCCTTGATGCCCTGAGGTTCGGAAAGGCCGCGCGAGCACGCGTGGGCGGCTGTTCACCCGTGGTTCCCCGGCGCTTAAGGCCACCGGGTTAGCTTGGGTCAGTCGTGAACGGGTCATCACCCGGCGTGGAGGACGGTCGAGACCACGCGCGGGATCAGGGTTCGGCCATCGCCTGGGTGGAATCCCCGCTGCAGATGCTCTGCGCCGTGGAGGCCCACCACGCGGGGCTGCTCGGTGCCCGCAGCCACCTCGTGCCCAGGGCGAGCCTCCGTCCGCTGGCCGCCACCGGGCGCGAGCTCGGGCGTCTCACCCTGCCGCCGGGCCTGGAGCTCACCGCCGCGCGGCCGGACATGCCCAGGCCGCGCCGGGGCGTGACCTGGGTGGTGGGCGACGCCTTCTCCGGCAAGGTCCAGTTCCGCTGGCTCACCGGGCGTCCCGGTCGCATCGTGATCGTCGACGACGGGCTGGCCACCATCAGGCTTCTGGAACTGCTCGTCGGCCACGTGGGTACGCCCCTGCTGAGGGCCCGGGGGAAGGCGGGACGGCTCAGAACCGCCCTCGGCGCGGCGGCCGGGCTCAGGTTGCGCGCCGCGGCCCGCTCGGGGCGGCTGTCGATCTTCACGGCGCTGCCCGTTCCGGCGGACCTGGCGAAGGCCGTACGGGCGAGAGGGGCCGAGCTGGTCACCCACGACTTCGCCTGGCTGCGGTCGCAGCCGCTGCGCGTGCCCCGTCCCAAGGAGCTCACGGTCGTCCTCGGCACCTCGCTGGTCCGCAACGGCCTGATCCACCGCGACCACTACCTCGGCTGGCTGGCCGCTCTCGGCTCGGCCGGGCCGGTGGCCTACTTCCCGCACCGCAGGGAGGACCCCCACGATCTCGTCAGGGTCGGGGAGCAGCCCGGCATCACCGTCTACGGCGGCGGGGTCCCCGCCGAGATGACCCTGCGGGGGCTGGCCGCCGGGCAGCGGGTACTGAGCCTGCCGTCCACCGCGGTCACCTCCCTGCGGGTCCTGCTCTCGGCCAGGGGCGTCCCGGTCGAGACGGTGGACGTCCCGGACGAGTGGTGGACGGGGGAGGCGGCCCCCTCGCTCCGCTCCCACCTGTCGATGTTCGCCCATCACGACACGGGAGCCACCGGGGCATGACCTCGTGAACTCGTGACCCCGCGGCCGGAGGCCGGCGGCGTGCCGCCCAGGGACGCGAGCCGTGCCGGGTCCGCCCATGTGAAATCGGATATGAAGCGGGGGATTCCCGTTGGAGGTTCTCGTTGAAGGTCCTGGCCGTGGCCGACTCTGACTCCTACCTGAAGTGGGCGGCCTGCCTGCTGCGGGACCTGCCCTCGGGATGCACGAGGGAGCTGGCGGTCATCCGCACCCCCATCACCCCGTCCCCGGGGCAGATCAGTGCCGCGGTCGCGGGCTCGGCGGCGGATCCGCCCGTGCTCTCGGCCCGCGCGCTGCGCCGGGCCGCCGAGCGGTTCGGGCCCGACGTGGTGCTCGCCGCCTGCACGGGGCCCGTGGTGGACGTGCTGGTCGGCGAGGTGCTGGCCGGGTTGCGGCCGCGGCCGGTGTTCGTCTCGGGCCTGCCGGGCATCTCCGTCCCCGCCACCGAGAAGGCCTGGCTGTTCCGCAGCGGATGCGAGCTGTTCGTGCTGCACAGCGGGCGGGAGGTCGAGGAGTTCTCGGCGATGGGCCGCGAGCTGGGCGGGGGCGGCCAGGTGGGGCTGGCCCGGCTGCCGTTTCTGCGAGGTCAGGAGGAGGTCGCCCGCATCGGGCCGCGGGACCGGGTGGTGTTCGCCACCCAGGCCAAGGTGCCCAGGCGGAGGCAGGAGCGCGAGAGCGTCCTGCTCGCCCTGGCCGAGCTGGCCGGGCGGCGGCCGGATCTGGACGTCGTCGTCAAGCTCCGTGCCCTGGACGGCGAGCGGCAGACCCACAACGAGCGCCACCACTACCAGCGCCTGTGGCAGTCGCTCGTGGCGGAGGGCAGGGTGCGCGTCGGGAGCGTGCGTTTCGCGGTGGGGCCCATGCACGAGCACCTGGCTCACGCGGCCGGGTTCGTCACCGTCAGCTCGACCGCCGCGCTGGAGGCGATCGCCCAGCAGGTGCCCCTGCTGGTGCTGTCGGACTTCGGGGTGGGCGCCGAGATGATCAACCTGGTCTTCGAGGGCAGCGGCCTGCTCGGCACCCTCGACGATCTTTCCGCGGGGCGCTTCCTGGAGCCGGACGCCGCCTGGTGCAGGGACAACTACTTCCATCCCGGTGACGAGAGCGACTGGGTCTCGCGGATGGTCTCCCTGGTCGGGCAGGCACGCTCGGGGCGCCTCGTCCCTGCCAGGTCCCTGCTCGACGGCCCCGAGTACGCCGCCGCCCGCCGTCGCGCCCGGATGCGCGTGGAGGTCCCGCCGAACGTGCTGCGCGCCGGCTACCGCGCCAAGCGCCGGATGCGCCGCTACCTGAGGGCGCTGGGCTAACCGTACGGCCCGGAGAGGTCAGGTGCGCGGCCGGCGGGTGGTCGGCCGTTGAGGGCGGTGTGGCCGCGATGACGACCGTGGTGATGACCGTGGTCGTGCGGCCGCCGCGGAAGTGCTCGGTGCTGTTCGGTCTCCGAGGCCGGGTCGCCGGAGCGGCGGTGGCCGTCGGAGGTGAGGGCGGTGGCGTGCTGCCCGGCGGCCCGGTAGCGGCCGTGCGGCGGGTACGGCCCGCGAGACGGCGGTTCGCCGGCCTCGCCGTGCCGACGGGGGCAGGGTTTCCGGCGGGAATTCGCGCCGCCCGATTGTGCGGCACGGGTCTGCGAGATTAAGTTAGGTCAGGCTAACCAAACTTTATTTAGGTTAGCCTATCCGAATAATAATCTGCCCTGTGGTCGCCGGAGGTCTCCAGATGTCCCAGCGTCCTTCCCTCTCCCCCCGGCGGAGCGGCGGAGGTCCCCTCGGGGGAAGCGGCCGTCGGCGCGGGCCTTCTCCGCCCCGCCTGTGGAGCCACGACCGCCGACGCCGTCCTCTCGGCGGCCTTCGCCGCCTCGGCCTCCTCGCGGAGCGCGACCGTACCCCGGCCCGTCCACGCCATCGAGCAAGCAAAGGACACCTCACTTCATGCTGACGATCGACGATCTCCGGCAGATGGCCACCGAGTTGCTCGGTCCAGGTACCACCCCGCCAGGCGACCACGAGGATCTGATCGCCTTCGGACTGGACTCGATCCGATTCATGCAGATCGCCAACCGCTGCCGGCAAGCCGGCTTGACCGTCGGCTTCGGCGACCTGGCCCGCACCCCCACCCTGGCCGAATGGGCACGTCTGATCGCTCCCTCGCCCGGCTCCGGCCCCGAGCCCGAATCCGGACCGGCCCCGGTGCTCGTGGACGGGAGCGATCCGTTCCCGCTGGCCTCTATGCAGCACGCCTACTGGGTCGGCCGGGGCGGATCGGCCGACCTCGGCGCGGTCGCCGCCCACCTCTACACCGAGTTCGACGGCCACGGCGTCGACCCGGCCAGGCTCGGTGCCGCGGTCGCCGCGCTGGCCGACCGGCACCCGATGCTGCGCGCCCGCATCACCGACGACGGCCGGCAGGTGATCGAAGCATGGAGCCGAGGGGAGGAGCTGGAGGTTCTCGACCTGCGCGAGGCCCCTCCGCAGGAAGCCGAACGCCGCCTGGCGGAACTGCGCGACCAGCTCTCCCACCAGCTCCTCGACGTGGCCGCCGGGCGCATGTTCGACATCAGGATCACCCTGCTGCCCGGCGGCGGCACCCGGGTACACGTGGACGTCGACATGCTCGCCGCCGACGCCCGCAGCTACCGGGTGCTGCTGTCCGACCTGGTCGCCCTGTACCGGGACCCCGCCGCGCGGCTTCCCGAGATCGGCTGCACCTTCGCCGGCTACCAGGCGGTCCGCGGCGCCCAGCGCCCAGCCGAGCGCGACGTCACCTGGTGGCGCGAGCGGGTGCCGAACCTGCCCGGCGCGCCGGCCCTGCCCCTGCGCGCCGACTCCGCGGAGCCCGACCGGGTCACCCGGCTGCACCACTGGCTCTCTCCGGCCGAGCGCGACCGGCTCACCACCTTGGCGCGCGCCCGCGGCCTCACCCCCGCGGTCGCCGTGGCGACCGTGTTCGCCGAGGTCGTCGGGGCCTGGAGCGGTGAACCGCGGTTCCTGCTCAACGTGCCGCTGTTCGACCGCCGTCCGCTGCACCCGGATGTGGACAACCTGGTCGGTGACTTCACCAGCTCGATCATGCTGGAGGTGGACCTGACCGAGCGGCGCACCTTCGCGCAGCGAGCCGCCCAGGTCCAGGAACGCATGCACGAGGCCGCGGCGCACTCCTCCTACCCGGGGCTGGACGTCCTGCGCGACCTGGCCCGCGAGCAGGGCGCGCCGGTACTGGCCTCCGTGGTGTTCACCAGCGCCCTGGACCTGGGTGAGTTGTTCGGCCCCGAGGTCGAATCCTGCCTGGGCGAGTCGGTGTGGATCGTCTCCCAAGGGCCACAGGTGCTGCTCGACGCGCAGATCACCGAGTTCCACGGCGGGCTGCTCGCCAACTGGGACGTACGCGCCGGGGCGTTTCCCGACAATCTGCCCGAGGACATGTTCGCCGCCTTCCGCACGCTGCTGGCCAGGATCGGCGACCCCGAAGCCTGGGACGAGCCCGTCGGGCCGCTGCTGCCCGCCGCCGCCCTGAAGGTCCGGGCCGAGACCAACGACACCGACGGCCCCCTGCCCACCCTCCCGCTGCACCGGCTCTTCTTCGACCAGGCCGCCCGCACCCCGCAGGCGCCCGCCCTGCTCGGCCCCGGAGGGCCGGTCGGCTACGGCGAGCTGGCGGAACAGGCCCTGCGGGTGGCGGGGGCGCTCCGCGCGCACGGCGTACGCGACGGCGACCCGGTCGCGATCCGCCTGCCCAAGGGCCCCGAACAGGTGGTGGCCGTCCTCGGCGTGCTCGCCGCCGGGGGCCACTACGTGCCGATCGGCGTCGAGCAGCCGCAGGCCAGAGCCGAACGGATCACCGTCCGGGCCGGGGCCGCCGTGGTACTCGGCCAGAGCCTGCCCTACCGGGACGCGGTGAGCTGGCCGGAGCCGCTGGCCGAGCCGGCCGCGACCGCACCCGAGGCGATCGCCTACGTGCTGTTCACCTCGGGATCGACCGGCGAGCCGAAGGGTGTGGAGGTCTCCCACCTGGCCGCGGCCAACACCGTCGCCGATCTCGCCGACAGGTTCGCTCTCGGCCCGGCCGACCGGACGCTCGCGCTGTCGGCGCTCGACTTCGACCTGTCGGTCTTCGACATCTTCGCGCCGCTGTCCACCGGTGGCGCCGTGGTCACCATCGGGGAGGAGGCGCGCCGTGACGCCGCCTCCTGGGTGCGGGAGATACGCGCGCACCAGGTGAGCGTGCTCAACTGCGTGCCGAGCCTGCTCGACATGCTGCTGACGGCCGCCGAACGCGACCCGCTCGGCCCGAGCCCGCGTGCGGTCCTGCTCGGCGGCGACTGGGTCGGCGTCGACTTGCCGGCCCGGCTCGCCGCCCAGGTGCCCGGCTGCCGCTTCGCCGGTCTGGGCGGCACCACCGAGACCGCGATTCACTCCACCTTCCAGGAGGTCACCGCAGGCCGCGTCCCCGTCGGCTGGACCAGCGTCCCCTACGGCACGCCGCTGCGGAACGTGCGCTGCCGGGTGGTCGACGCCCAAGGCCGGGACTGCCCCGACTGGGTGCCCGGGGAGCTGTGGATCGGTGGCGCGGGCGTGGCGAACGGCTACCGCGGCGACCCCGAGCGCACCGCCGACCGGTTCGTCTCCCTGGGCGGTGTGCGCTGGTATCGCACCGGTGACCGGGCCAGGTACTGGCAGGACGGCACGATCGAGTTCCTCGGCCGCGCCGACCACCAGGTGAAGATCCGCGGTTTCCGGATCGAGCTCGGCGAGGTCGAGGCGGCTCTGGGCGCCCACCCCGCCGTGCGCCAGGCCACCGCCCTGGTCCTCAGGACCGGCGCACCGCGGCTGCACGCCGTCGTGGCCGCGGCCGGCGGTCTCACCGAGGAGGAGATCACAGCGCACGCGGCCGAACGGCTGCCCGCGCACATGATCCCGGACCGGGTGGTCGTCGTCGACGCGCTGCCGCTGACCGGCAACGGCAAGGTGGACCGCCGTGCGCTGACCGCTCTGGTCACCGCCCGGGCGCAGGCCCCCGGGCAGGCCGAGCCGGTCACCGCGCTGGAACGGGTGGTCGCCCTCGTCTGGGCTCGGGCGCTCGGGCTGGAGAAGGTGGGCAGAGACGACGACTACTTCCTGCTCGGCGGCGACTCGGTGCTGGCCACCGTGATCGTCGGCAGACTACGAGACGCGCTGGACACCGACGCGGTCTCGGTTCACGACGTCCTGCGGCACCCGACGGTGGCGCGGCTGGCCGCCCAGGTCCATGACGACCGCACCGCTCAGGTCGCCGAGATCTACCTGGAGATCGAGGCGATGACCGACGACGAGCTCAACGGTGAGTTCGACGGGGAGACAGGGGCGAGCCGTAGCTGATCTGGGCCGGTGGTCCGGAGGCGCCCCGACGAGGTGCCTCGACGCGGTGCCCCGACGCGGTGCCTCCGGCTCAGGGGGACGTTCTCGACAGGCGGCTGCGGAGCCTGCCGAGAGGGCTCCGTTCCCGGGGGACGGCGGCCGGGGCGGGGGCGGGGGCGGCGATCAGCTCCAGGGCGGCGAGCCGCCGGTGCTTGAAGTAGCGGTCGGGGCCGCAGGTCCGGAGGTAGGCCGCGGCCTGCTCGCGCAGCCCCGGATACGCCTCGCTCCGCATGCAGTAGCCGACCGCGCCCACCAGGGCGGAGAGGTCCACCGGCGGGGGTTCCCACAGCGAACCGTCCGTCGACAGGCGGGGCAGCAGGGCGTCGGTGATGGTCGCCGGGATCCGGTTGCTGTTCTCGTACGGGGCGAGCCGCTCCAGGATCAGCTCGCCGCCCACCGTCGCCACCGGAAGCCCGAAGTACCGTCCGGCGGTGATCAGAGCGGTGGAGAAGCAGCCGACCACGAGCTCGGGCCCGCGGGTGGCGAAGCACGACTCCGCAGGGACGGTCTCCGCCACCACGTCCAGCTCGACGCCCAGTTCGGCGGCCGTCTCGCGCAGCCGCCGGGCGTGCCGCCGCCCGGCGGCCGGGTGCGGCTTGAACAGCACGCGCGAAAACCCCCGGGCGACGAGGCCGCGCAGCATGTCGGCGTGGAGCTGCGCCTCCTCCTCGGAGGTGAGGATGCCGAGGGCGGACAGGTACTGGCCGAGGATCATCGCCTGGCCCGAGGGCGGGTCATCGACCCGATGGCCGACCACGTCGAGGAAGGCCCGGTCGGGAAGAGGTTCGGCGGGCACCCCGTACTCGGAGAGCAGCAGCGGCCGGAGACCGGGCACCAGGTCGAGATGGAGCAGGCGGGTGATCCGCCCGTGGATCTCCTGCGGCAGCGGGTCACGGGTCGGGCCGTAGCTCATCAGACCGTCGGAGTAGACCGAGATCGGGCAGTCCCTGACCAGCCCGGCCAGCGTCCTGGCAGGGGGGACCACGACGGATTCCAGAACCAGCTCGGCGGGCCCGGCCCCCAGGGACAGGTGCGAGCGGAGCAGGCGGCCCAGCATCGGCACCTCGACGACGCGTGCCCTCCAGTCCGCCGGATGCAGCGGGGCCACGATCTCGTTCCACGAGTGGATCTCGTCGAAGCGCGGGCGCAGCGTGGCGAAGCCCGGGGTCTCGTCCAGAGCCGGGGTGATCTCCGGGATGGCCGCGTTGTTGGAGACCAGCAGGATCCGGCGCCCCCTGCGGGGACCGAAACGGCCGTCGTCGATCGCCGCCGCCAGCGTCATCGCGCCGAACAGGGTCGAGGCGTAGAACAGCTGCGTCATCGGCGCTCCAGGAGATCGAACAGGATCTGATCGCGTTCGGGGTCCAGGGCGGTCCCGGCGAGCAGGTCGGCGGGGAACCGCCTCAGCGCCGTGGCACCGCGCTCCTCGAAGCGGGCTCGAAGCTCGGGGGAGAGGCGCTCGCCCAGCTCCAGGTGGTGGGCCAGCAACGCGCGGAAGGTGCGCACCGCCTTGGGCACGAACTCCTCCTCCAGGTCCGCGAAGACCAGGTCGAAGGCGTCGAAGAAGTGCAGTTGCCTGGCGTCGCCGGTCCGCGTCAGCGAGCCCGCCACCATCCGCCGGTAGAACAGCCCGGCCAGTGACACCACCGCGAACGAATCCGCGTCGCGGTGCAGCCGCCAGATCCACGGCCTGTCCTCGGCGGTGTGCAGGTGCCCCGGGAAGGTCAGCAGGTCGCCGAGATCCCGGCGGTAGATCCCGGCCCAGGCGTAGGGGTAGTCCACCATGGTCTTGGCGTGATCGGGCAGGATATGGTCGCGCGGCTTCAGCACCACCTCGCGGGTGGCGAGCGGGGCCCGGTGGATCGTCCGCTTGCGGCCCTCCACCTGTACGTGGTCGACCCGGACGAAGTCGCAGTCCAGCCGCTCGATCGCGCCGACCAGGTCCCCGAGATATCCGGGCGCGAGCCAGTCGTCGCCGTCCATGAACGTCAGGTAGCGGCCGGAGGCCAGGGAGATCCCGAGGTTACGCGCGTCGGCCAGTCCGACCGGCGCGTCGTTGCGGACCACCACCAGACCGGGCAGATCACGGCAGAAGTCCTCGACGATCTGCCCGGTGGCGTCCACCGACCCGTCGTCCACCACGATGAACTCGAAGTCCCGCCGCGCGTTCCTGGCCAGCGACGCCAAGGCGTCCCCGACGTAGCTCTCCGCGTCCCGCACCGGAACCACCACCGACAACTTGATCAACTTCGCCCTCCCATCCTCGACTCAGATGAACGAACCAAGAGGCCCATGTCACCCCCCACCTCGTCCTCTGGGGGACGACCCGTGAGGATGCGCCGGTGACCGGACCAAGGAGCCCTCTGGGGGCGTGCCCCAAGCTCCTCCCTTGGGGACTCCCCGTGAGGCCGCGCCGGGGACTGGACCGAGGAGAGCGGGCCGTGAGGCCGCGCCGGGGACTGGACCGAGGAGAGCGGGGTTGCGAGGTACGAGCGGCCCCGGTCGACGAGGGAAGGAGCCGGGTTTGAGCGGCCGAACCGCGACGCGCAGCGTCGCCGGCAACTTGTGAGGTACGAGCGGCCCCGGTCGACGAGGGAAGGAGCCGGATCCCAGCGGCCGAACCGCGACGCGTTAGCGTCGCAATAGGTAGGTGGCCGAACCGCGACGCGCAGCGTCGCAGTCAACACAGCGTCGCCATTTACACACCAACGCGGCGGAGGCGGGACTTGGGCGCCTGCTCGCCCGGGAAGACCCGCTTGACGCCGTCGCCCAGGGCGGTCTCGATGATGCGGATGTCACGGACCAGGTGCTCAAGCCCGGCGGGCTCCAGCGAGGCGGCGTGGTCGGAGCCCCACATGGTGCGGTCGAGCGTGATGTGCCGCTCCACGGTCACCGCGCCCAGGGTCACCGCGGCGAGCGAGATCTGCAGGCCGCGCTCGTGGCCCGAGTAGCCGACCGGCACGCCGTACCGCTCCTGGAGTGTGGTGATCGTGCGGAGGTTGGCCTCCTCGGGGGGAAGGGGGTAGGTGGAGGTGGCGTGCATCAGCACCAGCTTGGAGGTGCCGAGCAGCTCCACCGCCCGGTCGATCTCCTCCAGTGTGGACATGCCGGTGGACAGGATGATCGGCTTGCCGGTCGCGGCGAGTGCGCGGAGCAGCTCCAGGTCGGTCACGCTCGCCGAGGCGACCTTGTGGGTGACCACGTCCATGGACTCCAGGAAGTCAACGGACGGCACGTCCCACGGCGAGGCGAACCAGTGCAGGCCCCGCTTCCGGCAGTGCTCGGCGATCTGGGAGTACTCGTCCAGGCCGAACTCGGTCCTGAGCTTGTACTCCATGTAGGTCATCTCGCCCCACGGCGTCTGCCGGATCTGGTCGCGCTGCTCCAGCGGCACGCAGATCTCCGGTGTGCGCTTCTGGAACTTGACGGCCTGACAGCCCGCCTCGGCCGCCACGTCGATGAGCCGGCGCGCGATGTCCAGGTCGCCGTTGTGGTTGATGCCGATCTCACCGATCACGTAGACCGGCTGTCCGGCGCCGATCAGCGCGTCGCCGATCTGGACGGGCCTGGCGACCGGGGCGAGCCTCAGTTCGGTGCGGGGCGGGGTCCCTCCGGTGACCTTCTCGTCCGCCGGACGGGCCGCGAGGACCCGGTCGCACAGCTCCCGTACGGCCCCGGCCCCGCCGGGCCTGGTCAGCACGGTCCTGGCGGCGGCGCGGACCTTCGGGTGGGCGTCGGGGACGGTGACGGGCCAGCCGACGTCGCTCATCGGGCCCAGGTCGTTGACGTCGTTGCCGACGTAGGCGACGCGGGCCGGGTCGATTCCCTCGATGGCCAGCCAGTCGCGCAGCACGGTCCGCTTGTCGGTCAGGCCCTGCAGGACGGGCACGCCGAGCTTGCGGGCACGGGCCGCGACCACCGGGTTGTGCTCGGTGGACATGATCATCAATTTGACGCCGGAGCTGCGCAGCAGTGAGATGCCCATGCCGTCGGAGCGGCTGACCGCGACCATCTCGCGGCCGTCCTGGTCGACGTAGGCCCGGTCGTCGGTGTGCACGCCGTCGAAGTCGGTGATCACCGCGTCCACGTCGATCGGCTCGGGCCGGTCCACGAACGGGGCCAGCGCCCGTACGATCTCCAGGTCCTCGGGGGTGTCCACCTCGACGGCATGGTGAGGGGAGACCCGCTGCACGGCGACGGCGCCGAAGAAGCGGTGGCCGTGCTCGCGCAGACCCTCGGCGCGCATCACGTAGAAGGCGCCGGTCTCGCGGAACTGCGGTTCGCGGTCCTGGCGGCGCGGCCGGTGGGAGGGGTCGTGGTTGACGCCCGCGCCGTTCACGCTCCACAGGAACTCGTGCGTCTCCAGCCCGGAGAACACCACGTCGGCGCTGCCGTCCAGGACCTTGGCGATGGCACCGTCCAGATCGGCGGGGTCGATGAACGCGCTGGTGCACTGCACCAGGATGACCACGTCGGGGACGTCGGGGGTGTGGTCGAGCGCGTGCAGCACCGCGGACTCGCTGGAGGCGGTCCCGCCGCTCAGCTCCTCCGGCCGGTCGATCACGGTCGCGCCCGCGGCGCGGGCCACCTCGGCGATACCGGCGTGGTCGGTGCTGACCACGACCTCGTCGACCAGCTCGGCCCGCACACAGGCCCGTACCGCGCGGGCGACCAGGGGACTGCCGCCCACCGGGGCCAGGTTCTTCAGGGGAACGCCCACCGAACCTCCGCGGGCGGGGACAACGGCCAGGACTCGCAAGGTGGCTCCTCGTGACATACGACAAACGCCCCTGAACTGGGGTGTTTGACGAACGCTAGTCACGGGGGTGACCGGCCAGGGGTGCCTGAGCTGAACGCCCAGAGTCATCAGCCTTAACTTTCGGCGCCCCGGTGCCCGGGTGGGCACATCTCCGAGAAGGTGTGCCAGGTCGTCAGGGAGCGGCGCCGATGGAGCCCATCAGCATGGGGAGCGCGCGTTCGAGGCCGCGGCTCCAGTAGGGCCAGCTGTGGGTGCCGGGACCGTAGAAGTCGACGGTCACGTCGACGCCGTTGGCCCTGGCCCGTTCGGCGAAGGTCACGGCCTGGCCGAGCAGGGCGGCCTCGCCCTCGTCGCGCTGCTCGGAGGCGCCGTCCAGCGGGCCGGGGGAGCCGTCGCCGCTGGAGACGAAGAGCCGTACCCCACGCAGCGCGCCGGTGAGATCGGCAGGGTTGTGGGCGGCCCACTCGGGGTCTCGCGGGGGACCCCAGAGCTTCGCGGAGTCCTCACCGTTCCGGTTGAGCAGCCAGTCGACGCCGCCGTTGCCGTCGCGGGTGTGCAGCACCCCGGAGAAGGAGGCGGCCGCCTGGAACATGCCGGGATGGCGGGCCGCGTACGACATGGCCCCGAACCCGCCCATGGACAGTCCCGCCACCGCCCGCCGGTCCCCGGCGCCGTAGTCGCGCTCCAGGATCCGCCGTACCTCGGTGAGGTGGAAGGTCTCCCAGCCGGGGCCGTCGCGCCAGTCGGAGTAGAAGCCGACGGCGCCGCCCTCGGGGACGACCACGATCGCCCGGTAGCCGGAGGTGAGGCTCGCGGCCTTCCCTCTGGTGACCCAGGTGTCGTAGTCGGACTGGCAGCAGCCGTTCAGCAGGTACAGCACCGGCCACGGACCCGAGTCCGGGGTCCAGCCCTCGGGCAGCAGGACCCGGACCATGCCCTCGCGGCCGAGCGCGATGGAGGTCACGGTGAGCTCGTGGTCGCGGCCGCCCAGCTTCTTCACCGCGACGGCGGGGGTTCGCGAGGACCCGCCGTCACGGCCGCCGGGCGAGGACGGTGGCAGCAGTGCCATCAGCACCGCCACGACCGCCACGGCGGCCAGCAGGAACACTCCCAGACGTACAGCTGTGCGGTTCACGCCGCCAATACTCCCGCTTCCCGCCGATCACGTGAAGCCCACTCGACGCGTCGAGGGCCGATGGGACGGACAAAGTTCCCCCCGAACAGGGGCACAGGTCACTTTTGCGACGGGCAGCGGCGGCGGGTACGTCATGATCCACCGGGCCGCCCGGCGCCGGCTCAGAGAACCGGGCCCGGTGGAGCGTTCCGGTCAGGGGAGGCCCATCGGGCCCGAGTGGACGCGCGGACCACGAGTTCGGGCTGGAAGAGGTACTCGGCGGCCCTGGCGGGGCGCCCCTTGATCTCGTCGAGCAGGGCGCGTACGGCCGCGACCCCCATGGCCTGCACCGGCTGGCGGACCGTGGTGAGCGGCGGGTCGGTGAAGGACATGAGCGGGGAGTCGTCGGCGCCCACGACCGAGACGTCCTCGGGCACCCGCAGACCGTGCCGCCGTACCGCGCGCACCGCGCCCAGCGCCATCAGGTCGCTGCCGCAGACCAGGGCGGTGGCGCCCCGCCGCACCAGCAGGGACGCGGCGCTCTGGCCGCCCTCGACGTCGAAGGGCGACAGTTCGACCAGGTCGTCGGTGTCGTGCCCCAGGCCGAGTTCCCGCAGCGAGGCGCGGAATCCGGCGAGCCGCCGCTGGACCGTGGAGTAGCGCAACGGGCCGCTGAGGAACCCGATGCGACGGTGGCCCAGTTCGACGAGGTGGCGCGCGGCGATACGGCCCGCGGTGACGTCGTCGCAGGAGACGCAGGGAACGCCGAGGCCCGGGATGTCACCGTTGACGAACACGATGGGCAGCCGCCGCCGCCTGAGGCCGTGGTAGCGGGAGCGGTCGATGGTCGTGTCGGCGTGCAGCCCGGAGACGAAGAGGATGCCGGAGACGCCACGGTCCAGCAGCATCCCGACGTATTCGTCCTCACCGGCCCCCTCGGGGGTCTGCGTGCACAGGACCGCGGTGTATCCGTGGCGCGCCAGTCCCGTCTCGATCACCTGGGCGAAGAACGGGAAAACCGGATTCTGTAACTCGGCGGTGATCAGCCCGACCAGCCCTGAGCTTCGCGGGCGCAACCCGTTCGGACGCTCGTAACCGAGCACGTCCATGGCGGTGAGCACCGCGCTCCTGGCCCTCGGGCTCACTCCGGGGCGCTCGTTGAGCACCCGGGAGACCGTCGCCTTGCTGACCCCGGCCTGCCGGGCGATCTCGTCGAGTCGTGCCGCCATGGTCAGTGATTGTGGATCAGCTTTCTGAAACTCTGCAAGACATCCTGAAACATTGCCGCAATTTCCTGCAACGCATTCCAGGCTGGATGAACCCTCTGTTAACTTCGGCGCACATCACGGTGCACCCCCTGAAAAACCCCCTCCCACCTGGAGCTCAAGCGTGCGCAGACCCATGAAGACCCTTGCCGGAGCCCTCGCGCTCGGCCTTGTTCTGACCGCCTGCGGTGGAAACACACAGGCGCAGGGGCAGCCCTCCTCGGCTCCGGCCGCCGCAGGCGACACCACCCTGCTCATCTGGGCCGACCAGATGCGCTCGGACACCCTCAAGCCCTTCGCCGAGGCCTTCGCCAAGGAGAACGGGATCAAGGCCGAGGTCGTCGTCGTGGCCCAGAACCAGCAGCAGACCTTCACCACCGCCTCACAGGCGGGCAAGGGCCCCGACGTGGTCGTCGGCGCGCACGACTGGATCGGCAACCTGGTGCAGAACGGCCTCATCGACCCGATCCAGATGACGGAGGACCAGCTCGCCGGGTACGTGGACGTGGCCCGCAAGGCCGTCACCTACGACGGCCAGGTGTACGGCGTGCCGTACGCGGTCGAGAACCTGGCGCTGTTCCGCAACACCGAGCTGGCGCCGGAGGCCCCAGGAAGCTTCGACGAGCTGGTCGAGACGGGCAAGAAGCTCAAGGCCGCGGGGAAGGTCGAGCAGATCGTCGGCTATCCGGTCAGCCAGCAGGACGGCCAGTCCGGCGACACCTACCACCTGTACCCGCTCTACACCTCGGCGGGCGCCCACCTGTTCGGCACCACCCCGAGCGGCGACCCCGACCCGTCCCAGCTAGGTGTGGGCGAGAAGGAGTCCGTCGAGGCCTTCGAGCGGATCGCCAAGCTCGGTGAGAAGGGGGAAGGGGCGCTCAAGCGCTCCTTCACCTCCGACAACTCGGCGGCCGCCTTCAACGAGGGAAAGACCGCGTTCATGGTCGCCGGGCCGTGGCGGCTGGCCGACGCCCGCAAGTCGGGTGTGAAGTACGACGTCACCCCGGTGCCCGGTTTCAAGGGGGCCGAACCCGCCAAGCCGTTCGTGGGCGTGCAGTCCTTCTTCGTGGCGAGCAAGGGCAGGAACAAGGCGCTCGCCCAGGAGTTCGTCACCGGCACCCTGGCCTCGGCCGAGGTGGCGCGGGCACTGTTCGACGCCGAGCCGCGGATGCCCGCCCTGAACGAGGCCCTGACGTACGCGGCGGGCAAGGACCCCGATGTCGCCAAGTTCCAGGCCGCCGCGGAGAACGGCACGCCGCTGCCCGCGATCCCGCAGATGGTGGCCATCTGGGGGCCGTTCAACACGCTCATCCACGCCGCGGTGAAGGGTGAGCCGGTGCCTCCGGCGGTCGAGGCGGCCGCCAAGGCCATCGCCGAGCAGCTCGAGCAGTGAACACGAGACGACTCCGGAGCGGGGAGGGGCGCCGCCCTCCCCGCGAGGGGGATGTCCTCGAAATCGGGCGCGGGCGCGCGGCCCAGGAGGGCCGGGGGGCTCGGCCGCGCCAGGCGACGCCTCCACCCGAACGGCCCCGCCGCGGACGAGGGTGGGCCGTGGCGACCGGGGCGTGGCCGGGAAGCGCGGGCGGGATCGCGCTGCGGGTCCTGGTGCTCGGGCTCATCGTCGCCGTCGCGCTCTGGGCGGTCGCGCCGCTGGTGGCGGCGGAGAACTGGCTCGGGGTGGGGATCGTCGCGGTCGTCACCGCCGCAGGTCTCCTCGTCTACCTGACGCCGCGGCGGCTGCCCGCCAAGTACCTGCTGCCCACCACGCTCCTGGTCCTCGCCTTCCAGGTGTTCCCGGTGGTCCACACGATGTCGCTGGCGCTGACCAACATCGGCGACGGCCACCTGGGGAGCAAGCAGGACGCGATCACCGCGATCGAGACCTCCTCCGTCAAGCGCCGGCCCGGTTCCGCCGAGTACCGGCTCACCGTGGCCGAGAAGGACGGAGACCTGGTCTTCCTGCTGGCGGCGGGAGGACGCGCCTACACCGGCACCGCCGAGGGGCTGCGCCCCCTGGAGGGCGCCACCCTCGGTGCCGGCGGCCGGATCACCGCGGCCGGCGGCTACACGGTGCTGACCGCCGCGCAGGCCTCCGCCAGGGGCTCGGAGATCACCGAGCTGATCGTGCCCGTCGAGGGCGGGGCGATCCGCAGCCAGGGCCTGTCGAGGGCCTATCGGGGTACGGCGACGCTCGCCTACGACGTGGGCTGCGACTGCGTCACCGGCCAGGACAGGATCTGGCGGGCCGACGAGAAGCTGGGCAGGTTCGTCTCCGCCGACGGGCAGGCGCTGGCGCAGGGCTGGAAGGTCGACGTCGGCCTGGCCAACCTCACCGCCGCGCTCACCAACCCGAAGATCAACGCGCACTTCCTCGGCGTCTTCGGCTGGAACCTGGTCTACGCCACGTCCGTCGTGGTGCTGACCGCCGCGCTCGGGGTGGCGGTCGCGCTGGTGCTGCACCATCCCCGGATGCGTGCCGTACGGGCCTACCGGACCCTGATCGTGCTGCCGTACGCCATGCCGGCCTTCGCGATGCTGCTGGTCTGGCGGGACATGTTCAACACCGACTTCGGGTTGATCAACAAGATGTTCGGGCTCGACGTCGACTGGCTCGGCGCCCCGCTCACCGCCCGCCTGTCGGTGCTGCTGGTCCAGCTCTGGCTGGGCTTTCCCTACATGTTCCTGATCGCCACCGGGGCGCTGCAGACGATCCCGTCGGAGTATCTGGAGGCGGCCCAGGTGGACGGCGCGACCGCCTGGCAGCGGTTCGTGAAGGTCACGCTGCCACTGCTGATGCTCGCCCTCGCCCCGTTGCTGGTCTCGTCGTTCGCGTTCAACTTCAACAACTTCAACGGCATCTTCCTGGTCACCGCCGGAGGCCCGTTCCCCGCCGACAACCCGACGGTGGGCGCGACCGACCTGCTGATCACCTACACCTTCCGGCTCGCCTTCGGGCAGCAGGGCGCGCAGTACGGCCTGGCCTCCGCGATGTCCATCTACGTCTACCTGATCGTGGCGGTGCTCTCGATCATCAGTTTCCGGCGTACCCGGGCCTTCCAGGAGGTGGACCGATGAGAAGCGGACTGGTCCTCCGGCACCTGGTGGCGATCACCGTCACCGCCTTCGCCCTCTTGCCGATCCTGTTCGTGGTCTCCTCGGCGCTCAACCCGCTCGGCACGCTCAGTTCGGCGACCCTGTTCCCGAGCGGCGCCGGCCTCGCCAACCTCACGGACCTCTTCAAGACCACGGCCTTCCCGACCTGGTACCTCAACTCCGTTCTGATCGCCGGGCTCACCGCCGTGCTGTCGGTGACGGTGTCGGCGATCTCCGCCTACGCCTTCAGCCGCTTCCGCTTCGCCGGTCGCCGTACCGGCCTGGTGGCGCTGCTGGTGATCCAGGCGTTCCCACAGTTCCTGGCCATCGTCCCGCTGTACGTCATCTTCAGCGTGATCAGTGACAATTGGCCCGTCTTCGGGCTCAACAGCATCTGGGGCGTGGTCCTGCTCTACATCGGCGGCCAGGTCGGCGTGAACACCTGGCTGATCAAGGGGTTCTTCGACACGATCCCCCGGGAGCTCGACGAGGCCATGCTGATCGACGGCTGCACGCCCACCCAGGCGTTCCGCAAGGTGATCCTGCCGCTCTCGGCGCCCATCCTGTCGATCAGCGCGCTGCTCGTCTTCATCGGGACGATCAACGAGTTCCTCATCGCCAGCGTCTTCCTCACCGGCGACGACGCCCGCACCCTCGCGGTCGGGCTGTTCAGCCTGCTGGCCGACCAGCGCAACGCCAACTTCGGCATGTTCGCGGTGGGCACGTTGCTCACCGCGATCCCGACCGTCGTCGTCTTCCAGTTCCTGCAGAGATACATCGTCCACGGGCTCACCGCGGGCGCGGTGAAAGGTTGATCATGATAGACCGGGGATTCCATCACGACGGCTCGCCCGACCACGTCAGCACGGAGGCGCCGGAGCCGGGGGAGACGGTCACCGTCTTCGTCCGCACCCCGCGAGGCCACCGCTCCGGCGTGCACGTGCGGACCACGCCGGACGGCGAACCGCACTTCACCGAGGCGGTGATCGACCGCGAGACCGAGCGGGAGACCTGGTGGCGGGCCGACATCGTGGCCCGCAACCAGGTGACCGGCTACCGCTTCCTCATCGGCGGTCCGGACGGCTACCGCTGGCTGACCGCCTCCGGCCTGGCCGCCCACGACGTCCCGGACACCACCGACTTCAAGCTGGTCACCCATGCCGCCCCACCCGAGTGGGCGGCCGGCGGTGTGATCTACCAGATCTTCCCCGACCGGTTCGCCTCCTCGGGCACGGCACGCGACCTGCCGCCGTGGGCGATCCCCCGCGGCTGGGACGACCCCGTCGCGGGGAGCGGGCCCGACACCTCGCGGCAGATCTTCGGCGGCGACCTGGACGGCGTGCGCTCCAGGCTGGACCACATCACCGCCCTCGGCGCGGACATCCTCTACCTGACGCCGGTCTTCCCCGCGGCCTCCAACCACCGCTACAACGCCTCCTCCTTCGCCGAGGTCGACCCGCTGCTCGGAGGCGACGCGGCCTATCGCGCGCTGATCGACGAGGTGCATCGCAGGGGCATGCGCATCCTGGGCGACCTCACGACGAACCACTGCGGCGACACCCACGCCTGGTTCCAGGCGGCGCTGCGGGACAAGGGCGCCGCCGAGCGGGAGATGTTCTTCTTCACCGACGACGACCTGGGCTACGAGGCATGGATGGGCGTTCCCTCCCTGCCCAAGCTCGACTGGTCGAGCGAGCGGCTGGCGGTGGCGATGGAGGAGGTCGTCCGCGGCTGGCTCCGGTTCGGTCTGGACGGCTGGCGCATCGACGTGGCCAACATGACCGGCAGGCTCCGCCAGGCGGACCACACGCACGAGGTGGCCAGGCGCATCCGGCGGGCGATGACCGAGGAGTGCCCGGACAGGCTGCTCGTCGCCGAGCATGCGCACGACGCCACCGGCGATCTCGACGTCGGCGGCTGGCAGGGGACGATGAACTACGCCGGTTTCACCCGCCCGGTGTGGAGCTGGCTGCGAGGCCCGGAGGTCCACCTGCCGTTCCTCGGGGTTCCGGCGGAGGTGCCCAGGATCGGCGGCGGCGACGCGGTGGCGACGATCCGTGCCTTCTCCGGCCACATGTCGTGGCGCTCGCTGATCCACTCCTGGTCGATCCTCGGCTCTCACGACACCGCCAGGATCCGCACGATATGCGGAGGGGATCCCGCCCTGGTGGAGGTCGCCGCCGGGCTGATGCTCACCCTGCCCGGCACGCCCATGGTGTTCGCGGGCGACGAGATCGGCCTGGAGGGCGCGTGGGGAGAGGACTCCCGCCGGACCATGCCCTGGGACCGGCCGGAGAGGTGGGACCGGGGCACCTTCGGTGTCTACCGCGACCTGATCGCGTTGCGCCGGGGCGAGGCCGCCCTGCGCCACGGAGGCCTGCGCTGGCTGCACGTCTCCGAGGACGCCGTGGTCTACCTCCGGGAGCGCGCGGGCGAACGCCTGCTGATCCTGGCCGCCCGCGCCGCCCACCGGCCGGTGCGGCTCCCGCTCGGCGCCCGGTGCCTGCCCGTGTACGGCGACGCGGAACCGTCCCCCGAGGCCGACGGCACCGTCACGCTGCCCGCCGACGGCCCGGCCCTCCACATCTGGCGCCTGGCCCGGAGCTGAGGAACCGGGGCGGGCAAAGTTCTCGCCAAACGGCGTTACGGGCCGTATGGGGCCGGGGATTTGCGATAGTACGTCGTAATTCACGGAGGCTGTCATGGTCAAGGGAACCGCCACCGCACTGGATGGCAGAGCGGGCGGGTCGGAGCGGCCGCACATCAGCCTGCCGGTGATCGGCACGCTGGCCGTACCGCCGCCGGATCGACTGGTCTTCTACGGCGTGCTGGGCGCGCTGGGCGCGCTCGGAGTCGTCGAATGGCCCCTCGTGCTCGTCGTCGGGATCGGTCACTATCTGACCGAACAACGGTTCTCGCCCTTCCTGCGGGAAGCCGGGCAGGCCGCGGAGGCGGCGTAGCCAGGACAGAGACGCCGAGCGGCGGCCCGGCCCGTCCCGGCGGACAGGGCCGGGGCTCGACCTGGAGGTGGCGGCGTTGGCACCTCTCGGTGACCTGGCGGGACAGGGCTGGACGCAGCTCGGCGAGCTGGCCCTGGCATTCGTGCTCTCGGCCGCGATCGGCCTGGAGCGGGAGATCCGCCAGAAGAGCGCGGGGCTGCGCACCCACACCCTGGTCGGCTTCGCCGCCGCCCTGATCATGCTGGTGTCGAAACACGGCTTCGCCGATGTGCTGGGAGAGCACGTCTCCCTCGATCCGTCCCGGGTGGCCGCCCAGATCGTCTCCGGCATCGGCTTCATCGGCGCCGGCCTGATATTCGTCCGAGGTGACGCGGTCCGGGGCCTCACCACCGCCGCGGCGATCTGGCTCACCGCGGCGGTGGGCATGGCGGCGGGAGCGGGACTGTGGCTGCTGGCGGTGGCCGTGACCGTGGGACACTTCGCGACGGTGTTCGTGCTCACCCCACTGGCCGACCGGCTCCCCCGGTCCAGGCACGCACCCTCGCGGCTCCATCTGACCTACCTCGACGGGCGGGGCGTGCTCCGGCTGGTGCTGGCCGAATGCACGCGCCGGGGGTTCGTCGTGGACGAGCTCTCCATCGACCAGCGCGGCGAGCGCCGTCCCCCGGCGACCGTCTCGCTCTGGCTCACCGTGCGCGGCGCCGGCCTGATAACCGAGCTGACCACCGTGCTCTCCGAGATCGACGGGGTGCTCGCGGTGGTGAGCCAGGACGCCAACGCGCCAACGCTCTGAGCGGGATTTTCGGATGATGTCCCGGTGCGGACCGGCCGCCCCCGGGCGAAACGGCGGGCGGTGCGCCCGCCCCGGCCGCCCGCCCCGGCCGCCCGGGGCGGGCGCACGGCCGGCTAGTCCCAGCGGAAGAACACGGCCGCGACGACGCCGCCGAACACGAGGCCGGCGGCCAGGCCGATCAGGTTGGACGCCTCGATGGGCGCACCGATCCAGGCGGCCGACAGGGCCTGGCTCCCGGCGCCGAACGGCAGCCACTGCCCGATCGTCGTGATCACCTCCGGGAGGCTGTCACGCCCGCCGAACATGCCGCCGGTGGCGCCCAGGGCGAAGAAGACGCTCAGGCCGATCGCCACGGAGGAGTTCGGGGTGGGCGACACTGCGGCGACGATCAGGCCCACGGCGTACATGGCGGCCACCGTCAGCGCCAGCACACCGAGCGCCGCGCCGACGCGCATCGGGGGGTTGGCGTCGAACGCCAGCATGGCCAGTATCCAGGCGGCCGCGATGCCGACGGCGATCTGCAGCACACCGGCTGCCGCCTGGGCGACGAGGACCAACGCGGGCGAGGCGGGCGTCACCCCGAGGCGGCGCAGGATGCCGCTGCGCCGGTAGTAGGCCAGGAAGCTTGGCATGTTGACGATGCCGGTCGTGGCCACGACCATCGTGAACACCAGCGGCAGCACGTAGACGTCGAACGCCGTGCGGCCGTGCGCGATCGTCTCCCGGCCGGCGGACGAGGCGTTCATCACCAGGATGAGCATGGGCAGGCCGATCGGCACGATCAGCCCGGCGGTGTCGCGGGCGACCATCTTGAGCTCGCAGATCAGCAGTCCGGCCCAGGCGCGCGGGCCGGGGCGGTGGACGGTGATGTCGGTCAACGGACCGTCTCCTCGGTGTCGAGCCGGTGTCCGGTCAGGGCGACGAAGGCGTCGTCCAGGCCGGCCTGTTCGCCGCGTGTCCCGGTCGCCACTACGCCGGCGCGTACGAGCGCGACACTGACGACCTGGAGCAGGTCGCCGCGGCCTTCGACGATGACGCGGTCGCCGTCGGCGCGTACCCGCTCGACCTCGTCGAGTCCTTCGAGCAGCCCGTCCGGCACGGGGGTGGCCGCGCGGAAGGTGACCCGCTGGGCGAAACCGGCCCTTCGCACGAGCCCGGAGGGCGAGTCGAGGGCGGCGACCCGTCCCTCGTCGAGCAGCGCGACCCGGTCGCACAGCCGTTCGATCTCCTCCATGGCGTGGCTGACGAGCAGGACGGTCACGCCGGACTCGCGCAGCCGCTCCAGGGTCGCCCACATCTGGCGGCGTGCCTCGGGGTCGAGCCCGGTGGTGAGCTCGTCGAGGATCACCACCCGGGGTCGCCCGACGAGGGCGAGCGCGATCGACAGCCGTTGCTGCTGGCCGCCGGAGAGGTTCTCGAAGCGGGTGCGATGGGAGGCGGTCAGGCCGACCGACTCGATCAGGTCGCCGGTCGGCAGCGGGTCGCGGTAGAAGCTCCCGTACAGGCGGACCAGCTCGGTGACCGTGAGCGCGGAGTGCAGGGTGGCCTCCTGCAACTGGACTCCGAGGACCTGGCGCAGCCGGGCCCGGTCGCGCCGGGTGTCCAGGCCGAGCACGCGGACGGTGCCGCGGTCAGGTCGCCTGAGCCCGGCGATCAGCTCGACGGTGGTCGTCTTGCCGGCTCCGTTGCGTCCCAGGATGCCGAAGATCTCGCCGACGGCGACCGAAAGGCTGACCTCCTCGACGGCGACCTTGGAGCGGTAGCGCTTGTGCAGGCGGTCCGCTTCGACGGCGGGAGATGACGTTGTCGCATGCATGCCGTCGAGGTTAGGAAGGGCGAGCCCCTGGCGCCTGTGCCGATGGTCAGCATCGGTACCCATGACTTTCGGCACCTCAGCGCGGATGGGAGCGTCAGTAGAGTGACGGTATGCGGCGAATCGAGCCGGACGCGTGGGCGGGGCTGGCGGCACTGCTGGTGTGCCTCGCGGTGGGCACCCCGACCCTGCTCGGCGTGGCCGAGACACGGGTGCCCCGGCCGCTGTGGGGTGTGCTGTTCGTGGCGCTGCTGGCCACGTCGCTGACCGCCGCGGTCTTGGAGGACCGCCGGCCGAGGCCGGCGTGGGCCTGCTACGGCGCGGCCGTCGTGCTGGGGTGGCTGACGATCCTGACGGCGCCCGGCGCCGGGTGGCTGCCGATCCTGCTGGTCTTCACCGCGACCTTGAGCGCGTACGTCGCGCCGCGGTGGACGGGCCCGGTGGTGGTCGTGCTCAACACCGTCGTCATCGCCGTGACCGCGGGCCTCGCCGGCGCCACCCTCACCGAGATCGGTCTCGGCGCGCTGCTGTACCTGCTGATCCAGACCGCGACGCTGCTCAGCTCACTGGCGAGCCTCCGGGAGCAGCGGATGCGCCGTGAGCTGAGCGAGGCGCATCTGGAGCTGCGGGCGGCGAGCGTCATCCTGGCCGACACCGCGCGCGCTCACGAACGCCTGCGCATCGCCCGGGAGCTGCACGACCTGATGGGGCACCAGCTCACGGCGCTCACCCTGGAGCTGGAGGTCGCCCGGCACCACGACGGCCCCGGCGCGCGGGTGCACATCGAGCGTGCCGACCGGGTGGCGCGGGACCTGCTCCGCGACGTGCGCGCGACCGTCGGGCAGCTGCGCGTCGACGCGCCCGATCTGCGCGAGTCCCTGAGCGCCGTGGTGCGCGACATTCCCGGCCTCGACATCGGTGTGTGGATCGACGACGACGTACGTCCCACCGAGGAGGTGACCATGACGCTCATCCGCGTCGTCCAGGAGATCGTCACCAACACCATCCGGCACGCGAACGCGACCTCGCTGCGCATCCGGATCGAGAGCACACCGGACCAGGCCGTGAAGCTCACCTCCGTCGACGACGGGCGCGGCAGCCCCCGGCTGCGGCCGGGCAACGGGCTGCGCGGCCTGAGCGAGCGGATCGACGCGATCGGCGGCGACGTGCGGCTCGACGGCAGCGACGGTTTCCGCGTCACCGCCAGGGTGCCCGCGCGATGATCCGGGTGATCGTGGTCGACGACCAGACCCTGGTGCGGCAGGGCATCCGCAGCCTGCTCGACCTGACCGACGACATCGAGGTGGTGGGGGAGTCCGACGACGGCATGTCCGCGCTGGCGGCGATCGAGGAGCACGCCCCCGACGTCGTCCTGCTCGACCTGCGCATGCCCCGCCACGACGGCATCTGGGTGCTCAAGGCGTTGCAGGAGCGCGCGGACGACGCGCCACCGGTGCTCGTGCTGACCACGTTCGACAACGACACCCTGGTGCTGGACGCGATGCGGGCGGGGGCGTGCGGCTACCTGCTGAAGGACGTGACGCTCGAACGGCTGACCCGGGCCATCCGGGTCCTGGCCGACGGAGGGACGCTGATCTCGCCGTCGATCACCGATCGGCTACTGCGCGCGGTGCGCCGCCGCCGGCCGGCGGATGACGACGACCTGCCCGCGATCCAGCAGCTCACCGGACGAGAGGTGGAGGTGCTGCGGCTCGTCGCGGAGGGTTACAGCAACCGTGAGATCGCCCAGGCCCTGTTCCTGGCCGAAGGCACGGTGAAGAACCACGTCTCGACCATGCTGCTCAAACTCGGGGCGCGCGACCGCACCAACGCGGTGCTGCGCGCCCTGCACGCCAACATCCTCGACTGATATTTAGTAGGCATTTGGTCTAATTTACCGATACTGGCATGCTCTTTTCCGGGACTCGGCTGCCCGGAACCCGGCGCGTGCGGCAGGGCGTTGGCCGCCGGACCACTCGGGCGGGCTCGTGGCGGGGGAGGAGCACGATGGCCGGTACGGAGCTCAGATCCGGCGATCCCACGGCCTTCGGGCCGTACGCGATCGAGGCCAGGCTCGGTGAGGGCGGGCAGGGAACGGTCTACCTCGGACGCGACCCGGCCGGTGGGAGCGTCGCGGTCAAGGTGCTGCACCCGAAGTTCGCCGCCGACCAGGTCGCGAGGACGCGCTTCCAGCGGGAGATCGCCGTCGCCCGGCAGATCGCCGAGTTCTGCACCGCCCGGGTGCTCGACGCGGGGGAGAGCGGCGACCGCCTCTACGTGGTGAGCGAGTTCGTCGACGGGCCGTCGTTGCAGCAGGCGGTCGAGAGCGAGGGACCGCGCGACGGCGCCGCCCTGCAGCGCATCGCGATCAGCACCGTCACCGCGCTCGTCGCCATCCACCAGGCGGGCATCGTGCACCGCGATTTCAAACCGGCCAACGTGCTCCTCGGCTTCGACGGCCCGCGGGTCATCGACTTCGGCATCTCCAAGACGCTCGACGCGACCGCCCACACCAGCGGCGCGATCGGAACCCCGGCCTACATGTCGCCCGAGCAGATTCGCGGCGAGCCCGCCGCCGCCCCCTCGGACGTGTTCAGCTGGGCCGTGACGATGGTGTTCGCCGCGACCGGAAGTCCCGCGTTCGGCCAGGACACCATCCCGGCCGTGCTGCACCGCGTCCTCAGCCTCGAGCCCGACCTGTCCGGGGTGCCCGAAGGGCTGCGGCCGCTGCTGCGCGACTGCCTGGCCAAGTCACCCGCCGACCGTCCCGTGGCATCCGAGGTGCTGTTCAGGCTGATCCGCCAGCCGTCGACGGGCACCGCCGCCGCGCCGCCCCGGCAGCCGTCGCAGGCCGAGCGGTCGCCGGAGTCCCGGCGACCGTCCGCCCACGACCTGCCGCCGTCCCCCCAGCCGCCACCGTGGCGCCCTTCTCGTGTCGAGCAGCCGCCATCCGGCCGGAGCACGGCGCCCCAGCAGTGGGAGCCGGCCGGCCACGGAAGGGCGCCCGCACCCGCTGGGCCGGTCCCGGCCGGGACCGGCGTGCCCGCCGGGCAGGGCGGCCCGGGAGGCGGCGCCCCGGCCGTGACCGTGCCGGCAGCGGCCGGTCGGTCGCGCCCGTGGTGGATCGGGGCCGTCGTCGTCGCCACCACCCTCGCGGTCTCCGCGGGAGCCTTCGTGCTCCCGCCGCTGCTGTCGGGAAGCGAGAAGGGGGATGCGGACCCCACCCCCGTGGCACTGACCGGCTCCCCGCCATCGGGTTCTCCGTCGCCGGTCTCGGACGTCTCCCCATCCCCCGACGGGTACCCGTCGGGGGATGGGTCGTCGCCCCCGCAGAGCACGGGGCAGCCCTCTCCCGCGGCCACCCCAACCTCGGTCACCGGAGACTGGAAGAGCGCGCCGGTGGGCGGTCCGCTCCGGGGCCACCGCGACGACCTGCAGGCGGTGGCGGTCGCCAGGGTGGGCGACAGGTCCGTGATCGTCTCCGCCGCCTACGACCGCACCGTCCGCCTCTGGGACCTGGCCACCCGCAGGCCGCTGGCCACGCTCACCGGGCACACCAACTGGGTGCGCTCCGTCGCCGTCGCCGAGCTGGACGGCAGGACGATCGCGGTGTCAGGCGGTGACGACGGGACCGTACGTCGCTGGGACCTCGCCGCCAGGAAGGCGGTCGGCAAGCCCATCGCCGCCGCCGAGCCCGTCTTCTCCCTGGCCGTGGCCACCCTCGACGGTGAGCCCGTGGTCGTGACCGGCGGCCGCGACGGGGGCCTGCGGCTGTGGAACCTGAGAACCGGCGCCGCGATCGGCAAGGTCCGCCGTGCCTCCAGCGGGGCGCTGTTCGGCCTGGCGACCGCCGAACTGGACGGCGAGCCCGTCGTGTTCACGGGGAGCGGGGACGGAACGGTGCGCCGCTGGCCGCTCCGCTCGGGCCGCGGCGAGACGATCGCCACCCAGCGCGCTCAGGTATCGGTGGTCACCACCGCCGAGCTGGACGGCAGGCTGGTGGTGCTGTCCGCCGGCGGTGCGCAGGACATCCACATCGACGACGCCGCCGGCGCCGGTGAGGCACGCCCGCCCATCCGCGACCACAGCGGCTGGATCTACTCACTGGCCGTCGGCAGGGTGGGGTCGCTCACCGTCGTCGTCTCCGGCAGCAACGACGGCACCGCGCAGGTCCACGACCTCGACACCGGAGCGTCGGCCGGGCGGCCGTTCAAGGGCCACGACCACAACGTGTTCGGCGCCGCGGTGGCCGAGCTGGGCGGGCGTCCCGTCGCGGTCACCGGCGGCGGCGACGACACGGTCAGGATCTGGCGCCTGGGCTGACCGGCCGCGCGTCACCGGCCGAGACCGTCTCCGTACCGGACTTCGAGCAGCGCCTCTGAGCTCGGTGCGGGAACGCCACCGTGAGCCGCCTGCGAAGCGGCGATCCGGAACGCGTTCGGTTCGGAGACCCTGTCGGCGCCAGTCCGCGCACCGCTCCAGGGACCGTACGGTGTGGCACGCAAGGTGCTGACCGGCCACCACCGTGGCGAGCTCCACACGGAGAACGCCATGGTCCCGGGCGGCATGAGCCGGAGGGGCGCCCGGGAACCCGGAGCCTGTCCCTTGGTCAAGCAGCGAGGTGCGTTCGTGAGACCACTTCTCCGATCGCCTGGTCGAGCATCTCCAGGCCGAGGGCGATCTCGGCTTCGGTGCTGGTGAGAGTGGGGGCGATCCGGAACGTGCCGCCGATTCCCGGCAGCTGCACGATGTTCATGTGGAGGCCGAGTTCGAGGCAGCGGCGGGTGATGGCCGCTCCGAGCTCGTCCGAGCTCTCCTCGGCGCCGGGGTCGGGCGCGAGTTCGATTCCCTGGAGAAGCCCACGGCCCCGCACGTCGCCGACGACGGCGTGCCGGTGCTGGATGGACAGCAGACCGGCGCGCAGGAACGCCCCCAGCTCGGCCGCCCGCACATCCAGCGCGTCACGTTCGAGCACGTCGAGCACGGTGTTGCCGACGGCGGCGACCAGGGGGTCGGAGACGTGCGTGGTGAAGAAGAGGAACCCCCGTTCGGCGGCGGCCTGTTCGATCTCGGCCGAGGTGACGACCGCGGCAAGCGGCAGGCCGGCACCGAGCGTCTTCGACAGGGTCAGGATGTCGGGA
Organism: Streptosporangium sp. NPDC049644; assembly: GCF_040675205.1. Taxonomy (NCBI): domain Bacteria; kingdom Bacillati; phylum Actinomycetota; class Actinomycetes; order Streptosporangiales; family Streptosporangiaceae; genus Streptosporangium; species Streptosporangium sp. NPDC049644. The sequence goes on from NZ_JBFAOJ010000081.1 coordinate 29,080, forward strand.
ACGACACCGTCGCGCTGAAAGGCGTACCAGGTGCCGGTACGGCACAGCCCGGTCTGAGCCTCGTCGAGGATGAGGAGCATCCCGCGCTCGGCGCACTTGCGCTTGAGCGCCGCGAGGTAGCCGAGCGGCGGTTCGATGACCCCCCCGGAGCTCAGGATGGGTTCGACGATGCAGGCGGCGAGGTTTCCCGTGGACTGCGCGTCCACGAGCCCGAAGGCGACGTCGAGCTGACGCCGCCAGTCGAGTCGTCCCGCCGCGTCGACGAAGTCGGGCCGATACTCGTAGGGGACCGGGATCGGGATGTTGCCCGGGGCGGCCGGACCGTATCCCCTGCGGCCCGAGCTGTAGGTCGCCCCGGCTGCGGCCTGGGTCATGCCATGCCAGGACCGCGCGAACGACACGATCTCATGCTTTCCGGTGACGAGCTTCGCCATCCGGATCGCCGCCTCGTTCGACTCGGCACCCGTGCTCAGCAGCAGACTCTTGGTGAGAGGGGCGGGTAGCGTCTCGGCCAGGCGTCGTGAGAGCTCGACGACCGGCCTGGAGAGCATGCCGCTGTAGAGGTGGTCGAGACCGGCGACCTGGCGCCGCACGGTCGCCACGATCTCCGGGTGGGAGTGGCCGAGGATGGAACTCATCTGCCCCGACGTGAAGTCGAGGATCTTCCGTCCCCCCTCGGTGTAGACGAAACTCCCCTCGGCGCGCGCGATTATCTCCGGAACGAACGGGGCGCCGTACCGGATGACGTGCTTGTCGACATCCGACCAGAACGCGGCATCGGAGGCGAGCGGGGGATCGGAGGCGATGGGCGACATGGTTCGACGGTACTGACGCCAGACTGTGCATGTCCATCGCAGCATTTCCATCATTCTGTTCGGTTCCATCGAACAGTAGGCTGCGTGTCATGACCCTGAACCCGTGGCGACTTCGGCTTCTCGATGTGTTCGAGCGGGTCGGAACCGTGCGCGCCGTGGCGGCGGAACTGATGTTGAGCCCCTCGACGGTGTCGCAGCAGTTCGCGGTGCTGGAGGCTGAGACGGGGGCGCAGCTCTTCGAGCGGGTCGGCCGAACCCTCACCCTCACGCCGACCGGTGCGACGCTCGTGGAACGGGCGCGCGAGCTGCGCGACCACATGGATTCCATCGAGGCGGAGCTGGCCGAGGTCACGACCGAACCCGCGGGACAATTACGCGTGGGCGGGTTCGCCAGCTCGATCGCCCCTATCCTGATCAAGGCGGTGACGGCTGTGGCGCGCGCGCACCCGCGGCTGAGGCTGGAACTGCTCGAGATCGAGCCGCGCGAGAGCATGGCGGCGCTCCATCAGGGCCGCTGCGATCTCGTGGTCACCGTCGACGAGGCCGACGGCGCGCTCCTGAGCCCCACCATCACGGTGATCCCGCTCGCGACCGACCCGCTCCTGCTCGTCGCGCCCGCGGCCCACGCGGTGGGGAAGCTCGACGTCGTCTCGCTCGCCGATCTCGCCGCGGAGCGGTGGGCGCTTGACCACTCGGGCACGTACCTGGGTGAACTCGTTCCTCGGCACTGCCGGCTCGCCGGATTCGAGCCGATCGTCGCCGGTCGCTTCTCCAGCTACGGCGTGCTGCTCTCCCACGTCGCCGCGGGACTGTCCGTCGCGGTGCTCCCCGAGCTCGCGGTCGAGCCCAGGGCCGGCGTCGTCGCCCGCCCGATCGTCGGTCTCTCCGATCGGAGGATCGTGGCCGCCGTTCGCTCCGGCAGCGCGCGGCGGCCCGCGATCACGACCGTGGTCGAAGCACTTCGGCAGGCCTCCGCTCACGCCTCATAGTTCTGTGGAAGTGAGGCCGGATCCCGGTACGGGCTCACGGTGCGAGCCTCAGCGGGGGTGACCCCGGATCACCCGGCTCCCAGCAGGGCGATGACGGACAGGGTCACCAGGGACAGGAGGCTGGAGACGAGGATGGCGTCGCGGGGCAGTTCGGTGGGGCGGCCGTGCTCGGCGGCGTAGATGTAGGTGTTCTGGGCGGTGGGAAGTCCCGCGAACAGGACCGCCGCGAAGAGCGCGGGGCCGTCGAGGTCGAGGAGGAAACGTCCGGCCAGGAGCGCCACCAGCGGCTGGAGCAGGAGTTTGAACACCACCACCGGCCCGATTCCGCGCCAGGCGACGGCCGAGCCGCTCAGGGACATGCCCAGTGAGAAGAGCGCCAGGGGCACCGCGGCGCCGCCGAGGATCTCCAGGGGCCGCAACGCGAGGTCGGGCGGTTGCCAGCCGAGGGCGGACACGCCCAGGCCGAGGATCGAGGCCGCCACGATCGGCGTCCGCAGCGGGGCGAGGAAGGACGAGCCGCCGGCCCCGAGGCCGAGGAAGAGCAGCGGGGAGACCACCAAGACCTGGAACATCAGGACCGACACCACGAACGTCGCGTCGTGCAGGACGTAGAGGCCGACGGGGATGCCGAGGTTGCCGGCGTTGACGTAGCACGACGCCATCGCGCCGGTCACCCGGTCGGGCAGCTTGCCGCGGAGCAGCGCGAGCGCCAGCAGGCCGACGGTGAAGGTGCTGATCGCGAAGGCGAGCAGCGGGCCGGGCTGGACCTGGCTGAGCGGGGTACGGCTGAGCGTGGTGAACAGCACCGAGGGCATCGCGATGGTGAACGCGAATTTCGTCAGCGCCTGCCGGACCTGAACGCTCGCCGATCCGGAACGGGCGGCCAGCCAGCCGAGGGCACCGATGCACCATATCGGGACGAAAGCCGCAATAACCGCCTGCACTCGGCATACCGTATCCGGGCCCCAGCGCCGGAGAGCCAAGGGGGTGCGCGCCTTGTTCGACTGGGGAGAGTGCGGTGAAAGGCGCGACACCGCCCGGATCCGGCCCCGAGCCGGTCCGGGCGGTGCCGCCGGGCGCGGTTACCTCAGGTACGGCCCCGCGGAGCCGATCTTGCCGGGAGCGGGGTTGCCGGGCAGTGCGAGCACGTAGGCCCGCATGTTGCCCTTGCCGCTCAGGGAGATGGTGAGCGTTCCGCCGGTGACGGTCTTGCTGTCACCGGTGACGGCATCGACGTAGGTGCCGTTGGGGATGCCGGTGAAGGTGGCGTTCCCGGAGACCGAGACCAGCACGAAGCTGTCCACGGACCCCTGGGTGAAGCGACGCTTGTAGGCCATGCCACCCGAGACACCCTCGGTGGAGTACTGCCCCTTCTGCAGTGCCGGAACGGCCCTGCGGATCTGGTTGAGCCGCTGCACGTGCTTGACCAGCGGTTTGTCGAGGGTCTGCGCCACCGCGCCCGAGGCACTGGACACCGTGCCGAAGCCCGAGGCGGTGACCGATCCCGCCAGGTGGTCACCGAAATAGGCGCGTCCCGTCGTGGCCAGCGGGCAGGTCGGCCCGCAGTCGATCGGCTTGCCCGCCTGGAACTCGATCTCCGAGCCGTAGTAGAGCGTCGGAATGCCGCGGAAGGTCCACATCAGGCTCATGTTCTCCGCCCAGGCGTCGGTGCCGCCGTCGTAGCGGACCGAGGACTTGTTCGGACCGTAGTCGTGGGAGTCGACGTAGACGGTGTTGTAGGTGGCGTCGTTGTAGCTGTCGTCGGAGTCCTTGCCGTTGTGGAACGCGTTGGACGCCTCGCCGAAGTTCATGTGCATGCGCATGTCGATGACGTTCATGCCGGAGAACCTGCTGTGGTCGGGCGCGTGGTAGGTGTTGCCGTTCAGCGTGGCGTTGGTGCTGGTGGGCTGGTTGCCCGAGCCCATCAGGTTCTCGTAGTCGTACTGCTCGATCGCCGCTCGGACGTCGTCGGCGCTGTACTCCTTGCGCTCCTTCCAGGTGAAGAACTGGGCGGAGTGGTTCACCGAGCCGCGGTTCCACTTGTCGTGCACGAACGCGGCGACCTCGCCGAAGACGTAGAAGTCCTTGGCCTTCTCCGCGCCGAACTTCGCGGTCGCGTGCTCGCGGATCGCGGGCAGGAAGCGGCGGTTCCAGGTGACCCTGGGAATGTGCACGGCGGTGTCGACGCGGAAGCCGTCCACGCCCATGTCGATGTACCTGTTGTAGACGTCGATCAGGTAGTCCTGGACGGCCTTGCTCTCCGTGTTGAAGTCGGCCAGGTCGTCGTGGAGCCAGCAGCTACGGGAGTCCTCCCCCTCCCAGTTGCCGATCCAGCACTGGTGGTAGTAGTTCGCGGGGAACATGCCGGAGGTCGGGTTCGGCCACTGGCAGTTGTGGATGCGGAACCCCTCGGGGCTGCTCCACTGGGTGGGAGTGCCCCAGTTACGGCAGGTGTTGCCCGCCGGCTCGGTGGTGGACCACTGGTCGCCGTTGTACGGCCTGCCCTTGGCCATCGCGTTCTGCGCGGCCGTCAGGCTCGGGTCGTTGCCCTGATGCTCCTGCATCGGGTCGTACTCCCGGCCCGCCTCCTTCTCGCTGTAGAGCCACTTCCACTGATCGTCGCGCGCGCCCCACACGGTGGGGGTGAACAGGCCCTTGGCGCCCCAGCGGGAGCTGTGGTTGTAGACGACGTCCTGGTAGATCTTGATGCCCTTGGCGTGGGCCGCGTTGATCAGGTCCTGGTACGACGTGCCCTCGGACTCCAGGCGGGGGTCGACCCGGTAGAAGTCCCAGCCGTGGTAGCCGTGGAAGTCGTAGTCGGAGCGGTTGAGCACGACCGGGGTGATCCACAGGGCGGAGAAGCCGAGGCCCTTGATGTAGTCGAGCTTGTCGACCAGGCCCTTGAAGTCACCGCGGAACATCGGGTCGTTGTTCGCGGCGTTGCCCGACTTCATGTGCTGGCTGCCACCCCGGTTGTTGGAGGTGTCGCCGTCGGCGAACCGGGCGGTCATCACGAAGTAGATGGAGTCTTCGCGCGGGTCGCCGCCGAGCGGGGTGCCACCCTCGGGCGCCTCGGGCTTCTTCCCGGTGGTGGCGCCGGCCTCCTGGCTCGCCCCGGAGAGGTTGCCGGCGGCGTCCCTGGCCTGGACGGTGTAGCGGTAGAGGGTGTTCTCCGCCAGACCGGTGTCGGAGTGCGCGGTGGCCATCACGTCGACGACCTTGGTTCCCCCGGTGCCGCCGGTGCGGGTGACCTTGTAGCCGGTCACCTTGACGTTGTCGGTGGAGGCGCTCCAGGCCACCGCGATCGAGACACCGTTCGCGGTCGCCGTCACCCCGGTCGGCGTGCTGGGCTTCTCGGTGTCCGGGATCTCGGGGACGCAGGGGCCGGCGGCGTTGCCGGTCACGACGCCGTTCTTGACGGTGCTGACACCGGTGCCGATGGTGTGGTCGGCGCCGCCGTTGTTGTCCCAGGTGCCCGAGCCGTTGTTGAAGGCGGCCTTGAGCCCGGTGGCGGTGCCCAGGTCGATGGTCTTCTTCTTCCAGCCGGTGCAGGCGGTCTCGTTCATGCCGACGCCGGGGACGGTGGTCCAGGCGCCGCCGGTGGGCTGGTAGTGGATGTTGGCGGTCGTCCAGGTGGTGGAGTAGTAGACGGTCGCGGTGTTGCCCGAGCCCGAGTCACAGGGGTTGCCGGAGCCGATCGTACGGCCGGAGACGGTCACCACCCCGGTGCCGATGGTGTAGTCGGCGCCGCCGTTGTTGTCCCAGGTGCCCGAGCCGTTGTTGAAGGCGGCCTTGAGCCCGGTGGCGGTGCCCAGGTCGATGGTCTTCTTCTTCCAGCCGGTGCAGGCGGTCTCGTTCATGCCGACGCCGGGGACGGTGGTCCAGGCGCCGCCGGTGGGCTGGTAGTGGATGTTGGCGGTCGTCCAGGTGGTGGAGTAGTAGACGGTGACGCTGTTGGCGGCCAGTGCCGCGGACAGCGGGACGAGGGCGGAGGCCAGGCCGAAGATCGCGACGACGAGCAGCCTGAGCACGCGTTGGGGGGATGAACGCATGGGGATTCCTCTGTGCGAGGCGGAGAGGGGAACCCCGGGCGTCGGCGGACGCCCGGGGCGGATGGGCCGGATACGGCCCGAAGGTCAGCGCCAGGCGTCGTTGCGCGTCGCGGTGCCGCTCGCCGGGGTGGTGAAGGACCGGTTGGGGTCGCTCTCCCACGCCACCGAGCCGTCGGGGTTCTTCTTGATGTACTTGTACTGGATGGTCGTGCTGGGCGGCAGGTTCACCGTCGCCTTCCAGACCGGGTAGGAGGCCGAGGACAGGGCGATGGAGTTCGCCGGGTTCCAGGAGCCCAGCTCGGCGACGTTGCCGACGACGAAGACGTTCTGGCCCCAGGTGGTCGTCACGTTCGCGTTGAACGAGGTGGCGACCTGGCCGGGGTCGACCGTCGGCGTCGGGGACGGGCTGACGCCGCCGGTGTGGACGGCTACCGCGCTCTTGCCGGGGACGGTCACCGAGGCGGAGCCGTTCGAGCCGACGGTCACCGAGCCGCCGCCCACGACGTTGGCGTAGGTTCCGGCGGGCAGGCCGGTGGAGAAGGTACGGGTGACGCTGCCGCTCTCGTTGTTGATCGCGACCCAGCCCTTGTCGCCGCGGCTGAAGGCGATCACGTTGTTGCCGTTGTCGTACCAGTTGCCGACCGAGGTGCCGGCGACGGCGCGGTTGAAGCCGACCATGCCGCTCATCTGGCGGTGGAAGCAGGTCCACTGGCCGTTGCCGCAGTTGGCGTCGGTGGCGAAGCCGCCTCCTGCCGACGGCGGCCCCGCCTCGCTGTTGCTCCAGGTGAAACCGGAGTAGACCCTCGGCGTCCCGTACGGCCAGGCGAGCATGAAGACGTTGGCCAGCTTGTAGGCGTCGCCGTACTTGTAGTTCATGGTCGAGCCGTTACGCTCGGTGTCGTGGTTGTCGATGAAGACCACGGCCTTGTCGCTGGGCACCGACAGCCCCCAGCTCTGCCCGAAGCTCTGCAGGTTCTTGATCTGCCCAGCGAACTGCTCCTTGAGCTTGCGCCCGTACACGAACTCGTGCACGTCGCCGATCCCGGTGTACTGGCTCGGCGTGATCGCCTCCTGATCGCCCTGGATGACCTCCTGGTGGATGTAGGGCGAGCCGGTCAGCTTGCCCTTGATCGCGGCCAGGTCGCCCGGGTTGATGTGCTTGGCGGCGTCGATGCGGAAGCCGTCCACACCCAGGGAGGTCAGCTTGTTGAGGTAGCCGGCGATCTGGTTGCGGACGTACTCGGAGCCGGTGTTGAGGTCGGACAGGCCGACCAGCTCGCAGTTCTGTACCCGCCAGCCGTCGTTCCTGTAGTCGGAGTCGTTGATCCCGCAGGTGGGCGTGTGGAAGTCGGCGGAGGAGTAGAGCCCCGGATAGTTGTACTTGCCGAAGCCGTAGCCGCCGTAGCTGGTGCTGCCCTGGCCGGTCATGTGGTTGATGACGGCGTCGGCGTGGACCTTGACGCCCGCCGCGTGGCAGGCGTTCACCATGCTCCTGAACGCGTTCTCGTCCCCGAACTTGCTGGTGAGGGTGTAGCGGGCGGGCTGGTAGATGTCCCACCAGACCGAGCCGCCCTTGGACATCGAGTCACTCGGCGGCGAGACCTGTACGGCGGAGTATCCGGCCGGGCCGAGGACGTCGGTGCACTCCCTGGCGACGGAGTTCCAGTTCCAGTTCCACAGCTTGACGATCGGGCCGGGGGTGGGCGGTGCCGCCTGGGCGGGGGTGCTCAGTGCGACGGGCACCACGACCGCGGCGGTTGCCAGCGCGCTTAACGCGGTGGCAACGATGGCTCTGTAGGGTTTCATGAGTGGGGGGCCTCCAGGATCGATGGACGGGTTCCCTGGCCGGGCCGGGTGCTGCAACACCTGGCCCGGCCGTCTTTCCGGGGTATGCGGGGTCAGGGCTGGACGAAGACGGCGACCGTGCGTGCCGGGACCGTCAGCGTGCCCGTGGCGGGGTCGAACGTCGACTGCTTCACGACGGCGTCGTCGCCGGCCGTCTGGACGGGGTGGAGCGTCACCTGGGCGCCCTTCAGCGCGGTGACCGTCTGCGGCCGCGTCTCGGGGGTCGCGTTGAGGACGACGGTGATCGACTTCCAGCGCGGGTCGATCCCCGAGGCGTCCAGGTGCATGGTCACCACGCCCGGGGTCTCCGAGGTGCCGCTGGTCGGGAAGGTCAGGCGCTTCTGCACCTCGGCCAGGCCGGCGAGGCCGAAGGCCGGGGAGGACGAGCGGATCTTCAGCAGCTCGCCGTAGCGGGCGCGGGCCGCGCCGATCGCCGCGCAGTCCGGCTTCAGCGCCGGATCGGCGAGCAGCGGCCTGGCGTACTGCCACTTGTCCTCGTTGTCGGCCTTCGGGGGGAGCCCGGCGCCGAAGCCGTTGCCCGCCGAGCAGTCCCAGAGCAGCCGGTTGAACCAGTCGCCGGAGTCGTAGGAGTTGCGGTCCAGCGACTTGGAGCGGAGCCGCTCGCTGCCGGCGTGCACGAACGAGGTGCCCTGCCCGAGCACGGCCGTGGCCAGCGAGAGGGACTGCATGCGCACCCGGTCGGCCATGGTGGTGGCCTGCGGCAGCTTGTAGGCCAGCGCGTCGAACAGCGTCTCGTTGTCGTGGGCGTCGACGTAGGTGACGACCTCGCCCGGCGAGGCGGTGTATCCGGCGGGGGAGCCGTTGTAGTCGACCTGCGAGCCCTTGACCTCCTTGCCGTTCGAGGCGGTGAAGGTGTAGTCGCGGAGGTTGCCGGCCAGCCCGACCTTGATCAGATCCTGGTAGCCGAGCAGCCGGGCCCGCTGCTGCGCCTCGTCGCCGTTGGCGGGCGACCCGTTGGGCGCCCCGGCCAGCCCCGAGCCGAAGCCCTGGACCCGCGGGTCGGGGTCGAACGGGCTGCCGCCGCGGACCGCGTCACGGAGCCGGTCGCTGAAGGTGCCGATCCCGGTGCCCGCCATGTTGGCCTGGGTGGCCTGCTCGAAGCGGGCGTTGTCGGCGACCTCGCCGAAGTTCCAGCCCTCCCCGTACAGGATGATCGACTTCCCGTCCACGCCGTCGCGGGCCACGGTCAGCCTGTCCAGGGCGGCGCGGACCGCGAGCATGTTCGCCTTGGGGTGGTGACCCATCAGGTCGAACCTGAAGCCGTCCACCTTGTACTCGCGGGCCCAGGTGACGACGGAGTCGACGACGAGCCTGCCCATCATGGCGTGCTCGGGCGCGGTGTTGGCGCAGCAGGTGGAGCTGGCCACGGTGCCGTCGTCGAGCAGCCGGTGGTAGTAGCCGGGCACGATCCGGTCGAGCACCGAGGTGGGGTCCTGGCCGGCGGCGTGGGTGTGGTTGTAGACCACGTCCATCACCACCCGCAGCCCCGCCCCGTTCAGCCCGCCGACCATGCTCCGGAACTCCTTGATCCGCGAGGACCCCTCGGGGTCGGCGGCGTAGGAGCCCTCGGGCACCGTGTAGTGCAGCGGGTCGTAGCCCCAGTTGAAGGAGTCTCCTGCCGCGGTGCGCGCGACGCAGGCCTGCTGCTCCTCGGAGTCGGGGGGCATCGAGGCCAGGTCGCAGTCGGGCTCGGTCCGCTCGGACCTGCGCTCGGGGACCGTCGCGATGTCGAAGACCGGCAGCAGGTGCACGTGGGTCAGGCCGTCCTTGGCCAGCCCGCGCAGCTCCCTCATTCCCGCCGAGTCGCCGGTGAAGGCCGAGTAGGTGCCGCGCCTGGCGGCGGGGACCGTGGTGTCGGAGGCGGAGAAGTCGCGCACGTGCAGCTCGTAGATCGACGCCTTCTCCTGCGGCACCGCCCTGGGCTTGGCGAGTGACGACCAGCCGTCGGGCCGCAGGGAACGGTCGGACAGGTCGACCAGCTGGCTGCGGCCCGAGCCGGCGGCCAGCGACAGGCTGTAGGGGTCGGTCACCTCGTTGGTGACGATCCTGCCCTCGGCGGGTGCGTAGACCGTGACCAGGAAGGTGTAGTAGCGGTCCTTCCAGCCCTGCTGCCCGCGGACCGACCAGATGCCGGTGCCGTCGTCGCGTCGCATGGCGTGGACGGTGCGGGCCCCGCCGGAGGGGTCGCGGTAGAGCGCCAGTTCGACCTTGCGCGCCGTCGGCGCCCAGACCGACAGAGCGGGCGTGCCGCCGCTCCACGAGGGGCCGAGCCCGGCGGTCGCCGCCTTGGCGTGCAGGTCGTCGAGTACGCCGGGCAGCTGCACGCCGGTGGCGGCCAGCAACACGCCCGAGGCGTCGCGCTCGACGGCCACGACCTGGCCGCGCAGCGCCTTCCCGACGAGGTCGGCGTCGCGCGGGTCGATCGTGAACGCGGCGTGCCCGGCCAGGTGCGGCCACTTCGCCCGCTGCGCCTCGGTGAGCGCTCCGGGAAGCAGGCGGATGATCCGGAGGTCACCGGTCAGCTCGCCCTTGGCGTAGGCGATGTCGCCCTTCTCGGAGAAGGCCAGGGAGTGCCGGAGCGAGGACGACGGCTCGACCTTCCACACCACGGTGCCGCGGTCGATCCAGTGCGCCGCGGACTTCGACAGGTCGGCGTCCGCGCCGCGTGCCGCCGGCTGCGGCAGCAGGTGGCCCTCGGTGGCCGCGATCCGCCAGACCTCGTGGCCGGTCGCGGTGAGGTCCAGCGCCTGGTTGCCGGGAAGATCCTTCTCGTCGCCCTTGTGGATGATGTAGCTCACGTTCTTGGCCCCCTCGGTCAGGGGGACGCGGAAATGGACACCGAAGGCGTCTTCGCCTGCGGGCTGGAGTGGGGTGGCCCACTCGGTGGGCTGGGCCACGTCACCCCACAGGTGCAGTCCCCAGCCTTCATACTTCCCGTCGGGGCGGTGGTAGTGCAGGATCGCCACGTTCTCGGCCGAGGCCCGGCTCCGGTGGATCTTCGCCACACCCGAGACGACGGCGGCCTCCGGCTGGAGTGCCGGGGTGAACGACTGGTCGGGGCCGGGGTCCTTGGTGTCGCCCTTGTGGATGATGAAGTTCACCGGCGTCGAGGCGTTCTTCAGCGGGACCTTCCAGAACGCGCCGTAGGAGTCGGTGCCGTCCGGCGGGCGCGGTGTGGCCCACTCGGTGGGCACCCCGTCGGCGAGCCCGTCACCCCACAGGTGCAGGCCCCAGCCGTCGTAGTTCCTGTCCGGCCGGCTGTAGCGGATCGTCGCGTGGCCCTGGGCGGCCGCGAGGGACAGGTGCGTCTCCGCCCTCCCCTCCGCGAGCCAGATCTCGCCGTTCCTGGTGGGGTTGACGACCCGGTCGCCGCCGTCCTTCTCGTCACCCTTGTGGGCGATGATCCCGACGTTGGACGCGCCGGGCTTGAGCTTGATCCAGGCGAAACGGCCGTAGGCGTCCTCCCCGGTGAGCTTGAGCGGCTTGTCCCACTCCGTGGGGTTCTCCACGTCGCCCCAGACGTGCAGGCCCCAGCCGTCGTAGTTCTCCCGCTGGTAGTGCACGACCAGCCAGTCGCGCCTGACCGCGCCCGGCTCCTCGGGGGCCGGCTCGGCGCCGACGGTCGCCGCCGCGCTCGCCGAGGCGAAACGGCCCGCGGAGTCCTTCACCACCGCCTTGTAGGAGATCTTCGTGCCCGCCGCGATGCCGCGCAGGTCGTGGAAGACCCGGAAGACACGGCCCGCGGCGGAGGCGTTCGGCGCGTCGTCGGTGCCGATCACCCGCCAGGCGCCCTCGCCGACCTTGGCGGCGAAGGTGACCTGGTCGAAGCCGCCGCCCGGTACGGTCGCGGTGACCGGGATCCGGCCGTCCTCGGCGGTGCCCCTGATCTCGGCCCCCGGCAGCGCGATCGAGACGGCCGGGGCCGCGGCCGGGGCGGCGAGCTTCGCGGACGCCTTGTAGACCACAGCCGACAGGGCGGGGACGGTGAGCGCGAGCTTCGTGTCCGAGCCGGTGGTGAGCGCGGCGGCGCCCTCCCCGTACACCCTGGTGAAGGCGGCGCCCGCGGAGAAGGTGGGCACGCTCGCGCTCGCCGGCTGCTCGGCGTTGTTGACCGCCACGACGTACTCGACCTGTCGCGTGGCGTCGATCCTGGAGAAGGCGTAGACGCCGCCCGAGGCGAGCCGCTCGATCTGGGCGCCGTCGGCCAGGGCCGGGTGGGCGTCGCGCAGCGCGGCCAGGGCGGAGATGCCCCGGTACAGCGGGTGGGAGGGGACGAAGTTGTCGCGCGCGTGGGTCGCGTCGGTGCCGATCAGGTCGTCGCTCAGGTAGCTCTCGGTCTTCGAGGCGAACATGGACGCGCGGGCGTCCTGGTCGCCGCCCTTGCCGGTGAAGCCCTGCTCGTCTCCGTAGTAGACGACCGGCTGGCCCCGGGTGAGGTACATCAGCTCGTGGGCGAGCAGGTCCCTGCGGAGCAGTTCGGAGTCGGGCGCGCCGGGGTTGTCCTGGGAGATGAAACGGCCGATGCGGCCCATGTCGTGGTTGCCGAGGAAGGTCGGCAGCGATGCGGCGTTGCTGTCGGCGTCGGTGTGGTGGTCGTCGCCGGCGTACAGCTGGGCCAGCCGCGCCGCGCCCGCCGTGCCGCCGCTGAAGGAGCGGGCGGCCTCCTGGAACGGGAAGTCCAGGGTGGCGTTCATCTGGCCCCGGGTGGAGTAGCGGCTGGTGAAGGCGGGCTCGCTGGAGTAGACCTCGCCGAACATGAAGAACCGCTTGTTGCCGTGCTGGGCCGCGTAGCCGCGCAGGGCCGGGGAGAACTTCTCCCAGAACTCCATGTTGACGTGCTTGGCGGTGTCGATGCGGAAGCCGTCGAGGCCGGTCTCGCGTACCCAGGTCTGGTAGATGTCCGTCATGCCCTTGACGACCTCGGGACGCTCGGTCCACAGGTCGTCGAGGCCGAAGAAGTCGCCGTACTGGTCGTTCTCGCCGCTGAAGGTGGAGTCGCCCCGGTTGTGGTACATCGTCGGGTCGTTCAGCCAGGACGGGGTCTTGGCCTTCTTGGGCGCGACCGGGGTGTACGGGAACGAGTCGGTGTCCACCTTGGGGAAGGTGTTCTTGCCCGCGTAGGCCCGGTCGTCGAACGGCACGCCGTCGGTGTCGACGTAGGGGTAGGCGCCCTTGGACCGGTAGGAGTAGGTCTTCTCCGCGTAGTCGATCACGTCGGCGGTGTGGTTGGTGATGATGTCGAAGAAGACCTTCATCCCGCGCCGGTGCGCCTCGCGCACCAGCTCCTTCATCTGGGCGTTGCTGCCCAGGTGCGGGTCGATCCTGGTGAAGTCGGTGATCCAGTAGCCGTGGTAGCCGGCCGAGACGTTCGCGCCGGTGCCCTGCACGGGGCGGTTGACGAACGCCGGAGTGATCCAGATCGCGGTGCTGCCCAGGTTCTTGATGTAGTCGAGCCTGCCGAGCAGCCCTTTGAGGTCGCCGCCCTGGTAGAAGCCCTTGTGGGTCGGGTCGAAGCCGGTGGTGAGCCGGTCGCCGGACAGGCCGCCCCGGTCGTTGCCGGTGTCGCCGTTGGCGAACCTGTCGGTCATCGCGAAGTAGAAGCGCTCGCGGCTCAGGTCGGCGCGGAGCGCGTCGCGGGCCAGGTCCCTGTCCGAGGGTTCGGCGGTGCGGCTCAGCGCGGAGACCACGGGTTCGGCGGGGCGTTGCGGGATGGGGGCCGAGAGGGGCGGCCCGGAGGATGGCCCGGAGGCCGCGAATCCGGAGGTACCGGTGGCGGAGGCGGCTGCGGGGAGGGGGGTGGCGGCGAGGGGGGTGACGACCAGGGCGACCGCGAGCGCGGCACCCTGCAGAAAGGTGTTTCTCGCGCGCCGTGGGGGGAGTGGCCAGACCACGGGGGCCTCCACGGGAGTTGTTTCGAGGGTGTTGCCCGGAAGTTACTCACTGGGATTGTTCTATGCAATCCCTTGCGGCAATTTTCTGAATCCGACTCTCTGTGGAGAGGGGCGCCGAGGGGAAATTGGGGGGCAAAAGTGTATAAATGCCACTTTTTGCCCTCCGGGGGACGGTGACGCCTCCGTAAGGGTCTTCAGTCGGAGGTGTCTCGGCCCCCGGTTTTGGAGTACTTTGTAACGACTTTGCAGACTCTTGCAGAAAGTTCTTCCAATGGGGTTCACGTCGGCGTAACGTCCGGCGTACTCCAGACCCGGCCGGGCGGCTTCCCCCGCCCCTGGCCGGTCCCCTTGAACCTGAGGAGAAACACATGCGGCGAGCCTTCTCGGCTGCGACGATCGTCGCGGCCCTCGCCCTGGCGGTCTCCGCCTGCGGTGGCGGTGACGCCGGCACGGCGGCCCCCGCCCAGTCCGCGGCGACGGACCCGTCGAAGATCAGCGGCGAGATCACCTGGTGGGACACCGTCCGGCCGGACAGCGAGGGTCCGACGTTCCAGGCGCTCATCAAGGAGTTCCAGGCGAAATACCCGAACATCAAGGTCAAGTACGTCAACGTCCCCTCGGACCAGGCGCAGAACCAGTTCCAGACCGCGGCGCAGGCGGGTACGGGGGCCCCGGACGTCATTCGCTCGGAGGTCGCCTGGACCTCCCAGTTCGCCTCCCTGGGCTACCTGCAGCCGCTGGACGGCAGCCGCGCCGTGGAGAACGAGTCCGACTTCCTGGCCGGCCCGCTGAGCAGCACCAAGTACAACGGCAAGACGTACGCGGTCCCGCAGGTCACCGACACCCTCGCGCTCATCTACAACAAGCGGATCCTGGCGGAGGCCGGCCACGAGAAGGCTCCCGCCACCGTCGAGGAGCTCAAGCAGGCCGCGCTCGACGTCAAGGAGAAGACCGGGGTCAACGGCCTCGCGCTCAACGTCGACTCCTACTTCCTGCTGCCCTTCATGTACGGCGAGGGCGGTGACCTCCTCGACGTGCAGAACAAGAAGATCACCGTCAACTCCCCGGCCAACGTGAAGGCGATGGCCTCGGTTGCCGATCTGGTCACCTCCGGAGCCGCGCCCAAGCCGGCGATCCAGGACAGCTACGCCAACGCGATGACCGCCCTCAAGGACGGCAAGGCCGCGATGATCTACAACGGCCCGTGGGCGCTGTCGGAGATCTACCAGGGCAAGGAGTTCAAGGACAAGGAGAACCTGGGCATCGCCCCCGTCCCGGCGGGCTCGGTCAAGGCCGGCGCCCCCACCGGCGGCTGGAACCTGGCGATCTACGCCGGCTCCAAGAACATCGACGCCTCCTACGAGTTCGTCCGCTTCATGAGCACCCCGGAGGCCCAGGCCAAGGTCGCCAAGGAGATCAGCCTCCTGCCGACCCGCGTCTCCGCCTACGACAACCCCGACGTGCAGGCCAACAAGGACGTCGCCGTCTTCAAGCCCATCATGGAGACCGCGACCGCGCGGCCGTGGATCCCCGAGGGCGGCCAGCTCTTCCAGCCGCTCCTTGAGGGCTACCAGTCGCTGGTCGGCGGCAAGACGACCCCCGAGGACATGCTCAAGAAGGTGGATGACCAGTACCGCGGCATCTTCAAGGACTGGAGCTGATCCGTGGCGCTCTCGACTGGACGTGTGAACAGCACGGCCAGGGACCGGGCCGCGGGCGCCGTCGGCGCCCGCG
>NZ_JBFAOJ010000082.1:0-44264 GCF_040675205.1 Streptosporangium sp. NPDC049644
ACCGGCAGCGCCTGCACCAGACGACCCGTCGTCGTACCCGCGTCGATGATGATCGCGCCGTCCTCGGGAAGCTCCGCCAGCGCCGCCTTGGCGATGCACTCCTTCTCCGCGATCATCACCTCGTCGCGGGCGGCCAGCTCGGGCTCGAACCCCAGCCGCTCGACCGGGATCGCCCCGCCGTGCACGCGCCGCAGCACCCCCGAGCGTTCCAGTGCGGTCAGGTCCCGGCGGATCGTCTCGGTGGTGACGGCGAACTCCTCCGAGAGCGTCACCACGTCCACACGTCCGATGGTTCGCGCCCGGCGCAGGATCTCCTGCTGCCGCTCCTCGGCGTACATGCTGTTGATTCACCGCCGTTTCCATGTTGTTTCAGCTTTATTTACACCCGAATATGTTGGAAGGTCAATGGTTGGCTTCCGTCAGGCTGAGTCGAGCACGAAAAACCTAGGTGTTTACCTGGAGTGCGGGCACACATGGCCGGAGGGCGCGGATGCCCGAGATCTTTGGGGTGCGTTGGAAACGGTGCCCCACGCCGGGGAGAGGTCCCTCAGCCGGGAAACGAGATGTGGGCGGACGGCACGTGGGCGGTCAGCCAGACGCCGTTGGCACTGACCTGGAACTCGTGACCCGCCCGGTGCATCTCACCTGAGCGGACGACCAGCACGACCGGCCTGCCCCGGCGCGCACCCACCCGGGTCGCGGTCTCCCGATCGGGGGAGAGGTGCACCGCGTGCCGGGTCATCGGCCGCAGGCCGTCCTTCCGGATGGCGGCCACGCGTGAGCCCACCGTTCCGTGGAACAGGACCTCGGGCGGCTCGACCGCGGGAAGGTCCAGGGCGACCTCGACCGAGTGACCCTGGCTGGCGCGGATCCGGTCACCCTCGATGGTGAAGCGCCGCTTGTCGTTGCCCGCGACCACCTGCGCGAGCTCGTCGCGGGTGATCACCAAGCCGTGCCGCGCGGCGGCGGCGAGCAGGGCGTCGATGTCCGCCCACCCCTGCGGGTCGAGGGCCAGCCCGATGCGCTCGGGCTGGTGCCGGAGGTGTGCGGAGAGATATTTGGAGACTCGAACCAGTCGTTTGTTGTCCATGGAACAACAGGATGCTGACTCGCCCGCCGCTTTTCGGCGGGTTCGCGGGGGGTGTCTCCCGGCCTCAGCCGTCGGCGGCCCAGCCGTGGGTGCGCTTGAGCACAGCGGCCACGCGGGCGAAGCGCTCGGCGTCGAGGATGGAGCCCTCCCGCCGGATGTCGTCCTCGTCGAGAGTGAAGATCCGGTCGAGACGCAGGTAGGAGACGCGGTTCTCCCGGTCCCAGCGGCCGGGGCCGAGCTCCAGCCAGTCGCTCGGATCGCCGTTGCCACCTCGGCTGGACAGCATCAGTGCGAGCAGCTTGTGCCCGTGGCGGCCGACGACCAGCAGCGGCCGGTCCTTGCCGCGGTTCGGGTCCTCCTCGTAGGGGACCCAGGCCCAGACGATCTCGCCGGGGTCGGCGAGCCCGTCGAGGTCGGGGGAGTAGTTCAGGGTCGCCGCCCGGTCGACACGGTAGACCTCGCTGACCGCGCCTCGAACCGGTCGGGGGTCCTCACCAAGATCACGCACAGGGGCAGCCTATTGCAGGCCGTGCGCGCCTTCCAAGGGAGGGGGCCATACTCCCGGCGAAGGGCCAGGGGTGCTGCCGACGCCCGGGCAAGGCCGGGAGTCCTACCCACTGTTCTCGATAAGGCGAGCTCAGGAGCGGTCACCAGTGAATTCCAAGCCGTTTGCAACAGCCGGAAAACACTATTGGGCCGAGCTTTTGATCTTTAGGCACCTGGTGGCCTGTTTGAATACGGGCGATGTTGCCATTGCCCGCCAAGGGAGACTCGCATGACCCGAATCGCGGCTGTCCGCGGCATCCTTCCCCCCCACCGCTACCCACAGTCGGAGATCACGAACGCCTTCGCCGAAGTATGCCTTCCTGAGGGTACCAGTCGCCGGTTGCTCGATCGCCTGCACACCTCCGCGCGGATCGATTATCGCAGCCTGGCGCTGCCGCTTGAGGAGTACGTCAAACTCGACGGCTTCGGGACGGCCAACGACAGGTTCATCGAGGCGGCCGTCGACTTGGGGACCGAAGTGGTGGGCGCGGCGCTGCGCGACGCCGGGTTGACGCCGGGCGACATCGATATGATCATGTTCACCTCGGCGACCGGCATCGCCCTGCCGTCCATCGACGCCAGGGTGGCGAACCGGCTCGGGATGCGTCCCGACGTCAAACGGATACCGATGTTCGGCCTGGCCTGTCTCGCGGGAGCGGCGGGTATCGCCCGTCTGCACGACTATCTCCGTGGATGGCCTGATCACGTGGCCGTGCTCCTGTCGGTGGAACTGTGTTCCCTCACCGTGCAACGCGGTGACATCTCTCCCGCCAGCCTCGTCGGCAGCGCACTGTTCGGTGACGGTGCCGCCGCGGTGGTGGCCTGCGGAGCCGGACGGAAGTCCGAGGCAGGCGTCGCGGGTCCTGTCGCGGTGGGGCCGACCGTGATCGCCAGCCGCAGCCGCCTCTACCCCGACTCCGAAAAGATGATGGCCTGGAACGTCTCCAACACGGGCCTGCGCCTTCTGCTCGACGCGCACATCCCCGACCTTGTACGGGCCAACCTCGCGAATGACGTGCACGCCTTCCTCAGTGACCACGGCCTGACAGAGCGGGATGTGACGGCCTGGGTGTGTCACACCGGCGGCCCGAAGATCCTGGAGGCCGTCGCCGAGAGCCTTGAGCTGCCCGACGGCGCGCTCGACCTCACCTGGCGCTCACTGGCGGAGTGCGGGAACCTGTCGTCGTCATCCGTGCTGCACGTCCTGCGGGACACGCTGGTCCTGCGGCCACCGCCGCCGGGCACTCCGGGGTTGCTCATCGCGATGGGGCCGGGCTTCTGCGCAGAGTTCGTCCTGCTGCGATGGTGATGCCGCGATCACCGTTGATCATCCCTTCACCGGGAGGGGTGCGAACCTCGGGGTTTCTCGCGCGCGGGTTTCCATGGACATGATCACGCGCGGGACTTCACGACGCGAAGACCGGCTTTCCGGCCATAGGGAAGCCGCAGTCGTTCGCCGAATCGGCGACCAGGTGACCGACCTGGTCGCTCAGCTGCCGCCGCGCCGGGGAACTCCTCGGCCTGGTGGCGCACCGACGGCTCCCCGGCTTGATCCGCGCGTCGGCCCGCCGACGTCGGCCGGGGTATCCGTGAATCTCTGTCGCGCGGCATGTGCTTGGTACCTGAGGGAGTGTGAATGATCGCCGCGGTGATGTACGCGATCCCGGCCTTCGTCTTACTGGTCGTGATCGAGGCGCTGTCCTATCGGTTCCTCCCCGATGACGACGAGCGCGGCTACGACATGCGCGACACGGCGACGAGCATGTCGATGGGGGTGGGCAACCAGCTGATCGACCTCCCCTGGAACCTCGTGTCGGTCATCGTCTTCGCCGGCGTTTACACGATGGCGCCCTGGCAGTTGTCGGCCACCTCGATATGGACCTGGGTGCTGCTGTTCCTCGCCGAGGACCTGACGTACTACTGGTTCCACCGGCTGCACCACCGCGTACGCGTGCTGTGGGCAAGCCATGTGGTCCACCACTCCAGCCAGTACTTCAACCTGTCGACCGCGCTGCGGCAGAGCTGGACGACTCCCATGACCTCCCTGCCGTTCTGGCTGCCCCTGGCGCTGCTGGGCTTTCCGCCCTGGATGATCTTCTTGCAGCAGTCGGTGAGCCTGCTCTACCAGTTCTTCCTGCACACCGAGCGGGTCGGTAAGCTGTGGCGTCCCATCGAGTGGATCTTCAACACGCCTTCCCACCACCGAGTGCACCACGGTATGAACAGTGCCTATCTGGACCGCAACTACGGCGGCATCCTCATCGTGTGGGACCGCCTGTTCGGCACCTTCGCGCCGGAGGGCGAGCGGGTCGTCTACGGTTTGACGAAGAACATCGACACCTACAACCCGATCCGGGTGGCCTTCGGTGAGTACGTGTCCGTCTGGCGGGACGTTCGCGGGGCGGGAAACTGGCGAGACGGTCTGGGGCACCTCTTCGGCCCGCCTGGCTGGACCTCGCAGAAGCGGGGCTGAGCTGCCGTGCTTCCGTCCCGGGGTGGCCGCGGAACTGCGACCTTGGGCCGTGGCCCGACAGGTCCGCCGCCGGCCGCCACATCGGCACTTCGGCATGGGGTCTCGCGCCCGCCGCGCTCGGCGCGGCGGGCGCGAGGACGGCGGTATCGGTGCCGTACGCGCCGCCCGCTGGCCGGGCACTAGCCGGGCGGCGGCGTGGTCCTGGTCAGGCGAGTGCCTGTTCGGGACCTGGTGCGGACGTGGCTCAGCCGCCGCTCTTGCGGCGGAAGGAGCGCTTGGCCGCAGCCGGGCCGTGAGCACCGTGGATCTTCGAGGCGTTCTTCCCCTTGCCCCCGGCGTTCGCGTCCGCCTGGGCGAGCTTCTTGCGCTCCAGGGCCTCGCGGAACTTACGCTTCAGTTCGTCGTCGGAACTCTCAGGCTCCTCCGGCGTGACGTCAGACATGCAGACCTCCTGATCTGGCCGATCCGGCTGATCCGGGCGGACGGTCCCACCCTGGCCAGCCGGACCTCATCCTCTCATGTTTCGAACATGGATCCGGCTGGCCGGAACGCGTCGCGGGCCTGGCCGCGAGGGCCGGTCGCCGACGGTGCCCACGACGGTGCCCACGACGGTGCCCGCGGTGCCGCCTTCGGCGGCCGGGACGTGTGGTGACCGAGGAGGGGGCACTCCCTCTAGTTCAGGTCCATGGCCATCAGCAGCAGCAGTCCGGCGAGGTGGCCGACGACCACGAAGACGATCACGAAGATGAAGACGAACTTCGCCGGGCCGTGCTCGAAGTTACGGCCCTCCTTGAGCGCGGGTCGCGTGGCCTGGCGCTCGGCGATCCGCTCCTCGATCGACTTGCTGTGAAACATGGGGATCCTTTGCTCGCCGATGCTTGGGGCGATAATAGTTTGTGTATTAATTATCGTACTATGTCGGGTGGAGGTGCGTGTGAGTGACATGACTGATCCGCTAAGTCTGGAGAGCCAGGTGTGTTTCGCCCTGGCGGTCGCCTCGCGCAACGTCATCGGGGTCTACCGGCCGCTGCTGGAGCCGATGGGGCTGACCCACCCTCAGTATCTGGTCATGCTCGCCCTCTGGGAGCAGGCGCCGCTGTCGGTCAAGGAGCTGAGCAAGCTACTGAGACTCGACCCCGGTACGCTGTCCCCGCTGCTGAAGCGTCTCGAGGCCGTTGGCTACATCCGGAGGCAGCGTGACGGCCAGGACCAGCGTGTCCTGGCAGTCTCGCTCACGCCGGAGGGCCGAGGGCTGCGGGACGAGGCGGAGAAGGTTCCGCCGGCGATCGTCAGGCGTCTGGGAATGAACCTGGAGGAGCTCCAGGAGCTCCACCGGTCGCTGAACCGGGTGATCGCCGCGGCGGACGGCGCGCATCACTGATTCATGTGGAGAGGAAAGGCTCATGGCTGGAAGCCACGGAGGAAGTCCCAAGTCTTGGCTTGCGGTGATCATCATTCTGCTGGGGTTCACCGTGGGAGGCGTGGCCCTGTGCCTCGGCCCCAACTGGATGCTCTTCTGGATCGGGACCGGGATCGTCGCGATCGGTGGAGTGGTCGCTCTGGCGGTCGACATCTTCTCGGATGTCATCATCGACGCCCCTCGGGTGCCGCTGGACAACGGCAACAGCTGATCAGACCTCCTGCAGCGCCTCCTCGACAGAGGTGAAGACCTCGAAGGAGGGGCGCAGGCCGGTGATGGCGAGAATGCGCTCCAGGGTGCCGTGCACGCCGACGAGCGCAAGACGGACACCCAGAGCGCGACTCCGCTGGAGCACCAGGATCAGCTCCGCGACCCCGGTGGAGTCGCAGAAGGTGAGCCCCGTGACATCGGCCACGATCAGAGAAGGCGCTTCGACCTCCCAGGCGTTCTCCATCTCCAGGCGGAAGACAGGGGCGTGCCGGTAGTCGAGCTCTCCGAGCACCTGGACGACGAACACCGTCCCGAACAGGTTCGATGAGGCCGTGAAAAAGGTCATGGCTGGCTCCTTTGCCCGCAGGTGGCAGGGCGGGCTGCCCTTTTTCCTACCAGGTCCGGCGCCGCCGTGCTCCCGGAGGGCGTCAAACGACCCGGTAGAGCAGCTCGGGCCGTCCGACCCCACCGTACTGGGGAACCCGGCGGGTGATTCCGCTCTCCGTCAGGTGCTCCAGGTAGCGGCGGGCGGTCACCCGGGAGACACCGATCGCAGCCCCGGCGGTCTGGGCCGACAGGCCGCCGGGAGATCTGCGTAGCTCCGCCAGCACGGCGTCGAGAGTGGCCTGGGTCATTCCCTTGGGCAGGAGGCTCTGCGCCGGACCCCGCAGCGCCGCCAGGGTGCGGTCCACCTCGCCCTGGCCGCTGGCCTCTCCCAGGCCCTCCACCGAGGAGCGGAACTCCGCGTAGTGGGTGAGCTTCTCCTTGAGCGAGGCGAAGGTGAACGGCTTGAGCAGATACTGGGCCACGCCGACGGAGACCGCGGACCTGACCACCGACAGGTCCCGTGCCGAGGTGACCGCTATGACGTCCGACATCACGCCCGCCGCCCGCAGCGTCCGGCACACCTCAAGACCGTGCATGTCGGGCAGGTAGAGGTCGAGCAGGATCAGATCGACCGGGTGGTGCCGTAGGAAGCGCAGTGCCTCCCCGCCGGATCTGGCCACCCCCGCCACCCGGAAGCCGGGCACCCGCTCCACGAAGACCCGGTTCGCCTCGGCGGTGATCTCCTCGTCCTCGACCACCAGTACCGAGATCATCACATTTCCTTTCCGCGCAGCGGCAGCCGTACGGTGAACACCGCGCCCGCCCCGCTCTCCAGGACGGTGCTCTCCGGGATGGTACGGGCCGTCCCCGTCGCATGGGGCGGTCGTACCGGGTGACCGACCTCGATCGTTCCGCCCAGGCGGCGGACCGCCTGGCCGACCATGGCCAGCCCGAGGCCGCGGCCGTCGCCCTTGGTGGTCCATCCCCTGCGGAAGGCCTCGTCCGCCGTCGCGGGGTCGAGCCCCGGGCCGCTGTCGGCCACGCTGATCACGAAGGCCGTCTCGTCGGCGCGCAGCCGCACCTCCACCCGGGCGGGAGGGGTGCCCGCCGTGGCGGCTTCGGCCGCGTTGTCTATCAGGTTGCCGACGATCGTCACCAGATCGCGGGTGTCCAGGCCGAGGTCGTCGAGCTCGCTGTCCGCGGTGATCGCCAGCTCCACCCCCCGTTCCCCGGCCTCGGCGCTCTTGCCCAGCAGCAGCGCGGCGAGCACGGGTTCGCGTACGGCGCCCACCACCCTGTCGGTGAGCTGCTGTGCGGCCCTGATCTCCGCGGTCGCGAACGCCACGGCCTGCTCGGCGCGGCCCAGCTCGACGAGGGTGATGACCGTGTGAAGCCGGTTGGCCGACTCGTGCGCGGCGGCCCGCAGGGAGTCGGCGAAGCCGCGCTCGACGTCCAGCTGCCCGGCCAGGGACTGCAGCTCGGTGTGGTCGCGGAGGGTGACCACGGTGCCGAGCGAGCGGTTGCCTGAGCGGACCACCGCCGCGTTCACCACCAGCGTCCGCTCCCCGGTCATATGGATCTCGTCGGTGCGGTTCTCGGCCGTCGAGAGCCGCTCGCCCAGTGCGGTGGGAAGGCCCAGCCCGGTGACGTGCCGTCCGTTCACCTCGCCCGCGAGGCCCAGGAGCTCCCGGGCGCCGTCGTTGCAGAGCGTCACCCTGCCCGCGTCGTCGACGAGCAGCAGCCCCTCCCGTACGGCGTGCAGGATCGCGTCGTGATACTCGTACATCCGGCTCAGCTCGGTGGGGCCCATGCCGTGGGTCTGGCGGCGCAGCCGGGCCCCGACCAGGTAGGTGCCCACCCCGCCGAGGGACAGGCCGAGCAGGCCGATCAGCGCGGCGCCGGCGATCTGGCCGCGGAGCCTGACACTGATCTTGTTGATCGTGATGCCCGCGCTGACCAGGGCCCTCACCCGGCCGCGGTCATCACGGACCGGGGCGACGGCCCGGACCGAGGGACCGAGGGTGCCGGTGTAGGTCTCGGTGAAGACCTGCCCGGCCAGGGCGGGCGCGGTGTTGCCGAGGAAGCGGCGGCCGATCTGGGCCGGGTTGGGATGCGTGTAGCGCACGCCGTCCAGGCTCATGATCGTGATGAAGTCGACCCCGGTCTCCCGCCTCACCCGTTCCGCGTACGGCTGCAGGGCCGTCGAGTCGCCCAGGGAGGCGAGGACGGAGGGGGAGTCGGCCACACTGACCGTCACCGCTCTGGCGGTGCCGACGGCCTCCTCGACGAGCAGGTCGCGCATCTGCAGGAAGGCGAGCAGCGCACCACCGGTCACGGTGACGCCCACGACGACGATCTGCAGCGCCAGCATCTGCCTGGCCAGGCTCCAGCCACGCACCTGTCTGGAAAGCTCCCGCAAGTTCACGAACGAAATGTACGCAATGGTGACTTAGATCACAGCGTCAGCGGATAGTCGCTCGACCGGATTTTTCTTCTACCACGGTGGAGACACGCATGAGCGCGGCCCGAGATAGAACACACTACCTGTACATAGCCGTGATCGCCGCTGTGGTCGCCGGAGTCACGGTCGGGCTCGTCGCCCCCGATCTCGGCAAGGAGCTGAAGCCACTCGGCACCGCCTTCGTCGCCCTGATCAAGATGATGATCAGCCCGATCATCTTCTGCACCATCGTGCTCGGCGTCGGATCCGTCACCAAGGCCGCCAAGGTCGGCAAGGTCGGTGGTCTCGCGCTCGGCTACTTCCTCGCCATGTCGACGGTCGCGCTGGGCATCGGCCTGCTCGTGGGCAACCTGATCGACCCCGGGCAGGGCCTCGCGCTCACCGACGAGCTCCGCAAGGCCGCCGAGGCCGAGGCGGCCAAGGGCGGCGAGAGCGACACGGTGACGTTCCTGCTCGGGATCATCCCCACCACGCTGGTCTCGGCGTTCACCGAGGGCGAGGTGCTGCAGACCCTTCTCGTCGCGCTGCTCGCCGGGTTCGCCCTGCAGGCGATGGGCGAACGCGGCAGGCCCGTGCTGAACGGCATCGCGCACATCCAGCGGCTCGTCTTCCGGATCCTCGCCATGATCATGTGGGCCGCCCCCGTCGGCGCCTTCGGCGCGATGGCCGCGGTCGTCGGCGCCACCGGCGTGGACGCGCTCAAGAGCCTCGGCGTCATCATGCTCGCCTTCTACGTGACCTGCCTGCTCTTCGTGTTCGTCGTCCTCGGCCCGATGCTCTGGCTGGTGGCGCGGATCGGGCTGCTCTCGCTCCTGCGCTACCTGGGCAGGGAGTTCCTGCTGATCCTGTCGACCTCGTCGTCGGAGTCGGCGCTGCCGCGCCTGATCGCCAAGATGGAGCACCTCGGCGTGAGCCGGCCGGTCGCCGGGATCACCGTGCCGACCGGCTACTCCTTCAACCTGGACGGCACCGCCATCTACCTCACCATGGCCACGCTGTTCGTCGCGAGCGCCACCGGCGCGCCGCTCTCCTTCGGCGAGCAGATCTCCCTGCTGGTCTTCATGATGATCGCGTCGAAGGGCGCGGCCGGGGTCACCGGCGCCGGCCTGGCCACCCTCGCCGGGGGCCTGCAGTCCCACCGCCCCGACCTGGTCGACGGCGTCGGTCTCATCGTCGGCATCGACCGCTTCATGTCCGAGGCGCGGGCGCTGACCAACTTCGCGGGCAACGCGGTCGCCACGGTCCTGGTCGGCACCTGGACCGGCGAGTTCGACCGGGAGCGCGCGGCCGAGGTACTGGCGGGGAGGGTCCCGTTCGACGAGACGACCCTCCTGGACGACGATGACGATGACGGCGACGATGACGGCGACGACACCCCGCCGCCCGCCGCGCGCTCGGACGACCCGGTGATGTCACCGGCATAGCGGGAATCCGGGCGGCCGGTGTACGGGCCGGTGCCGGGCACTTGTCTCAGGGGAGCGAGTGTCCGGCACCGGCCCGTATCCGTACCGGAACGCCCGGGTGAGCCCCGCGACTTCCGGGCGCACACCGGTCCGCGGAGGCGCTGCGGAGCGGGTTAACACCAGAAAAATTTCGCAATAAAAACGATTGACCGACCTCTTGTCCGTTTTGTGAGGCCACTGCTACATTCCCAGTCAATCGTTTGACCAACCAAAGGGGATCCTCGGGGATGGCTGTCACGATCGACCTGACGGGGCGCACGGCGCTCGTCACCGGTGCCGCGGGAGGTCTGGGTTTCGGATGCGCCCAGACGCTGGCCGAAGCGGGAGCCGACCTCGTCGTCTCCGATCTCGCAGGGCCGCGGCTCACCGAGGCCGCCTCCTCTCTCGGGGCGCGCGAGTGGGCCACCGACCTCACCGACCCCGGCCAGGCGGTGGCGCTGGCCGAGGGGATCGGGCGGATCGACATCCTGGTGAACTGCGCGGGGGTCATGCGCACCACGCCCCTGCTGGATGTGTCGCCGGAGGAGTGGCGGCGCGTCGTCGACGTCAACCTCAACGGCGCCTTCTGGATCACCCAGGCCGTCGGCCGCCGGATGGTCGAGCAGGGCGGCGGGTCCATTGTGACCCTCGCCTCCGTCGCCGCCCGCTCGGGGCGGCCCAACGCCGCCCACTACTCGGCGACCAAGACAGCGCTGCTGTCGCTGACGAAGTCGGCCGCGGAGGCCTTCGCGCCGGTGCGGGTCAACGCGGTCTGCCCGGGGATCTTCCTCACCCCCATGTGGGACGGAATCATCGCCGATCGTGACGCCCGCTTCGGCCCGGACGCGGGCGCGCACTATCTCAAGGAGGTCAGCGACCGCTCCCCGCTCCGGCGTCCCGGCCGCCCGGACGAGCTGGCCTCCGCCGTGCTCTTCCTCGCCAGCGACCTCGCTTCGTTCGTCACCGGCCAGGCGCTCAACGTCGACGGCGGACTGGAGATGAACTGACCGTGCAGACCTTCAAGCTGCTGCCCAAGCTGTTCGGCGACGCGGGCATGGCCGATGTCTTCTCCGCCGAACGCACCGTGCTCTCCTGGCTGCGGGTCGAGGCCGCGCTGGCCCAGGCACAGGCCGAGGCGGGAGTGATCGACGAGAGCGACGCCGAGGCCATCATCGGGGCTTGCGTACCGGCCAACATCGACGTCGAGCGCCTCTGGCAGGAAGCCGTCAACGTCGGCTATCCCATCCTCCCGCTGGTGCGCATGATCGCCGCGGCGCTGCCCGAGGGGCCCAACGGCCGCGTGCACTACGGGGCGACCACCCAGGACATCATGGACAGCGGTCTCTCGCTGCAGATGAGGGAGGCGCTGGACCACCTGACCGCGCTGCTGGACGCCTTCGGCGGAGTGCTCGCCGAGCTGGTCGAGGAACACGCGGGCACCGTCGTGGCCGCGCGGACCCACGCCCAGCAGGCCGTGCCCACCACCTTCGGCGCGAAGATGGCGGTGCTGCTCGCCGAGGTCACCCGCCAGCGCCGGCGGCTGCGCACCGCCGCGAGGCAGGTCCCGCTCGTCTCCCTGTTCGGCGCCGGCGGTACCTCCGCCGCGATGGGCGAGCAGGCGGCCGTGGTCAGGAAAGGCGTGGCCTCCCGGCTCGGGCTGGTGCCGACCGACGTGCCCTGGCACGTGGCCAGGGACGGAGTCGCCGAGTTCGGAGTCGTCTGCGCGGGTGTCACGGCGACCGCCGCCAGGTTCGCCCGCGAGATCGTCGACCTGTCCAGGACCGAGGTCGGAGAGGTTCGCGAGGCGGGCGGCCACCATCGCGGCGCGTCCTCCACGATGCCGCAGAAGGCCAACCCGATCGGCTGCGAGGCCATCATCGGGATGTCCGGCACGGCGGGGGCGCTCAGTTCTGCGGTGTTCCGGGCGATGGAGGCGGGCCATGAGCGGGCAGCGGGCGAGTGGCAGGTGGAGTGGTACGTGGTGCCGCAGCTCGCCGAGCTCGCCGCGGGCGCGCTGGCCACGGCCGCGGAGGTGGCCCGGGGACTGCAGGTCTTCCCCGAGGCGATGCGGAGCAACCTCGGTGCCGAGGGTGGCCTGATCATGGCGGAGGCGTACATGATGCGCCTCGCCCCCGCCCTGGGGCGGGAGCAGGCGCACGATCTGGTCTACAAGGCGGCCCATGAGGCGCGGGCACGCGGTCGCGCGCTCGCCGAGACCCTGCGCGAGGTGGCCGCTCCCGGTGAGCTCGCGAGCCTGGGACCGCTGCCGATGCCTCCCGAGTCCTACCTCGGCGACGCCGAGACGATCTGTGTGACCGCGCTGGCGGCGTGGCGAACCAAGGAGAACGACGATGAGTGAGCGACGGCTCGCGGACCTGCTGGCCATGTGGCGGATCCGGGCCTTCGAGGAGAAGGTGCGCGACCTGCGGCTCGAAGGGCCGATCGTCGGCTCGGTGCACCTGTGCATCGGTCAGGAGGCGATCCCCGTCGGCGCCTGCGACGCCCTGCAAGCCGAGGACGCGCTGTTCGCGACATACCGCGGCCACGGTTGGGCGCTCGCCAGGGGCGTGCCCGCCGAGCCGCTCTTCGCGGAGCTGATGGGCCGGGCCACCGGCGTCAACGGCGGAAGGGGCGGCTCCGCCTACTTCACCGCCGCCGAGTACGGCTTCCACGGCGAGAACTCCATCGTGGGCGCCGGTGCTCCGATCGCCTGCGGTGCGGCGCTCGCCGGCCGGTTCGACGGCTCCGGGCGGGTGGCGGTCACCGTCTTCGGCGACGGTGCGATGAACCAGGGCGCGGTGCACGAGGCGATGAACTTCGCCGCCGCCTTCGACCTCCCGGTGGTCTTCGTGTGCGAGAACAATCGCTACTCGGAGCTGACCCCGATCGCCGACATGGTCCGTGGCGGACGCCTGGCCGACCGGGCCGCCGCCTACGGCATGCCCGGCCATCGCATTGACGGCAATGACGTCGAGGCGGTCCGCTTCCACGTGCGCGACGCCGTCGAGGTCGCCCGCGAGGGCGGCGGGCCGACGCTGCTGGAGTGCATGACGGAGCGCATCTCCGGCCATTACATCGGTGACGCGGAAAGCTACCGCAGGCCTGGGGAGATGGACCGGATCAGGCGCAGGGAGCCGATCGCGCGGCTGCGTGAGGGCCTGCTCGCCGACGGTGTTCCCGCGGCCGAGATCGACGCGGTCGAGAGCCGCGCGAGGGCCGAGACCGAGGCCGCCGCCGCGGCCGCGCTGGCCGCACCGCTCGCCGACCCCGCGACCGTGATGGAGCACCTCTATGCCTGAGAGCACCGTTTCCGAGACCACCCGCAAACTGTCGTACGGGGAGGCCGTCAACGCGGCGCTGCACCGCCTGATGGAGGAGTTGCCGGAGACGCTCGTCTACGGCGAGGACGTGGGCGTGCCCGGCGGCGTCTTCGGCGTGACGCGGGGCCTGCGCAAGCAGTACGGTGACCGCGCGTTCGACACTCCGATCAGCGAGTCGGCGATCCTCGGCAGTGCCGTGGGCGCGGCCATGATGGGCCGCCGCCCGGTCGTCGAGATCATGTGGGCTGACTTCTCGCTCGTCGCGCTCGACCAGATCGTGAACCAGGCGGCGAACGTCCGCTACGTCTCCGGCGGGCGCTTGGCGGCGCCGCTGACGATCCGCACCCAGCAGGGCAACGGACCGGGCGCGTGCGCGCAGCACTCCCAGTGCCTGGAGGCGCTCTTCCTGCATGTTCCCGGGCTGCGGGTGTGCATGCCGTCCACCCCGCAGGACGCCCACGACCTGCTGGTCACGGCGGTGCACAGTGACGACCCCGTCCTGGTGGTCGAGAACAGGACCCTCTACTTCGGGGCGAAGGAGGAGGTGCGCGTCGGCGGCCCGGTCCTGCCGATGGGCGGCTCGCGGATCCGCCACGAGGGCTCCGACGCCACCGTCGTCACCTGGGGCGCCATGACCTGGCGGGCGGTGGAGGCCGCCAGGAGCCTGGCCACGGAGGGCATCGGGGTCGAGGTGGTCGAGACGCCCTGGCTCAACCCGTTCGACACCGGCGCGGTGGTCGGCAGCGTCCGCCGCACGGGCAGGCTCGCGGTGGTCCACGAGGCCAATGTCACCGGCGGTTTCGGTGCGGAGGTCGTCGCGCGGGTGGTCGGCGCGGGGGTGGTGCTGAAGGCACCCCCGATCCGCGTCGGCACGCCGGATGTCAGGATGCCCGCCGCGCCGGTCCTGGCGCAGGAGCTCGTCCCGGACGCGCGCCGCATCGCGGGCGAGGTGCGAACGCTCGTCCTGGGCGGTTCGTGACAGCGGCCCCGATGACGAACCGGTCCGTGACTCCTCCGTTCCCCGAAGGGAGCGGCTGCTCGCCTCCCTCGGCCGAGGTGGGCGACGGACGAGCCCGGCCCGTTTCGAACCCGGGAACCCGGCCAGGGAAGCGATTCCCCTGCCGGGTGAACCCGGCAGTCCCCTCGCCGGAGCCGATGGGGCGCCGTCGTCAAGTCAAACGTTTGACCTCTTATCAGCAGGAGAAACAATGAAGAAGGCATTCCTCGTGGTGGCCGCCCTCGCGGTCGGTGCGACCGCCTGCGGCGGCTCCTCGGGCACGGATGAGGCCGCGCCGGAGAGCGGGAAGAAGCAGTACACGATCGGCGTCTCCAATCTCGGACTGAGCTTTCCCTTCCCCGCCGCGATCGGCAAGGGCATCAAGGAGGAGGCGGCCAAGCTCGGCGTCACGATCGTCGAACTGGACGCGCAGGGCAAGGCCGACAAGCAGAGCAACGACATCCAGGACCTGATGGCCCAGCAGCCCGACGGCGTACTGATGCTGCCGGTCGACTCCGGTGTCGCGCAGGGCCTCGCCGACCGGCTGAAGGCAGCGAACATCCCCACGGTCGCGGTGGCCTCCCAGGTCGGCGACCCCAAGACCCGCAAGCTCAAGGACGTCTACCCCGGGCTGGTCGCCCTGGTCACCCAGGACGAGTACGCGGCCGGCGGCAAGGCCGGGGAGATCGCCGCCCAGATCGTACCCGGCGGAGGCAAGATCGCCATCGTCGAGGGCGCGGCGGGCTTCGCCGAGGTCGTCAACCGCTGGCAGGACTTCCCCGCGGCCTCCGAGGCGAAGGGGGCGAAGTTCGAGGTCGTCGCCAGGCAGCCCGGAGACTGGGTGCAGGACAAGGCCCAGTCGGCGTGCCAGAACATGCTGGCGTCCAACCCCGGCGTCCAGCTCTTCTACGCCCAGTCCGACGACATGTCGGTGGGCTGTGCCAAGGCGGTCAAGGCCGCGGGCTCCGAGGCCAAGGTCATCGGCATCGGGGGCAGCAAGCTCGGAATCGACGCGATCAACGCGGGCGACGTGGTGGGCACGGTCTGCTTCAAACCCGAGGACCTCGGCAGGCTCGCCCTGACCACCCTCTACAAGCACCTGACCGGTGAGCAGAGGCAGGACGCCGCCTTCGTGACCTACGACACCCCGTCGATCACGAAGGACAACGTCGCCGACTGCACCCCGCAGTGGTGACCGCCCCGCTGCTCTCCCTGGAGGGCGTCGGCAAGTCGTTCCCCAACGGCACCGTCGCACTGCGGGGGGCGAGGTTGAACGTCCTGCCGGGAAGCGTGCACGGTCTGGTGGGTGCCAACGGCGCGGGTAAGTCAACGATGATCAAGGTCATCGCCGGGGTACACGCGCCGACGACGGGAACCGTGCGCTGGAAGGGCGAGGAGGTCGTCTGGCGTGATCCCGGATCCGCCAGGAAGGCGGGCGTCGCGACGATCATGCAGCACGTACCGCTCGCCCCGTCGCTCACCGTGCTGGAGAACGTCTTCCTCGGCGCTCCCGGGCCGTGGCGGCTGCCGCGCGCCCGCCGCGCGGAGTTCGCCGGGCTGCTGGAGCGCGTCAACTACCTGATCGACCCCGACGCCGAGGTGATGGACCTGGCCATCGGGGAGCGGCAGATGGTGGCGATCCTCCAGGCGCTCGCCATCGGCGCCGAGCTCGTCGTCATGGACGAGCCGACCGCCTCGCTCGCCGAGGGTGAGCGGCAGGTCGTCTTCGAGGTGGTCAGGAGACTCAGCGCCCAGGGCACCGCGTTCCTGTACGTCTCGCACTTCCTCGACGAGGTGCTCTCGCTCACCGACCGGGTCACCGTCCTGCGGGACGGGACCGTCGTCGAGGAGGGGGAGACGGACGCCTACGACGAGGACCGGCTGGTCCAGGCGATCGTCGGCCGGGACCTGCTCGCCGTGGAGCGTCGCACGGCCCCGCCCGCCGAGATCTCCGGACCGGCGTTGCTGGCCGTGCGGGAGCTGAACGCCCCGGCGGGCGTACGCGACGTCTCCTTCGAGGTACGTCCGGGAGAGGTCGTCGGCTTCGCGGGCCTGCTCGGCTCCGGGCGCTCGGAGATCCTGCACGCCGCCTACGGCGCCGACCCCCACGCCCGCGGCGAGGTGCGGGTCGCCGGCGAGAAGGTGCGGCGAGGCCCGCGCGCGGCCGTCGCCGCCGGTATGGCGCTGGTCCCCGAGGACCGTAACGCCCAGGGCCTGATCGGTACCTTCCCGATCTGGAAGAACATCTCACTGCCCGACCTGCCGTCCCTGGCCCTGGGCCGGGTGATCCCGGGGGAGGGCGCGGAGACAGAGCGTGCCGCCCGGGTCATCGAGGACCTTGGCATCGTCTGCCCAGGACCCGAGGCCATGGTCACCGAGCTGTCCGGCGGTAACGCGCAGAAGGTCGTCTTCGGCAAGTGGCTGCACGGTGGGACCCGGATCCTCATGCTCGACGAGCCCACCGCCGGAGTCGACGTCGGGGCCAAGGCCGACATCCTCGAACTCGTCCGCGGATTCGCCGCCCGGGGCGGCGCCGTGCTCATGGTGAGCAGCGAGTTCGAGGAGATCCTCGCGGTGGCGACCCGCGTGTTCGTCGTCCGCGAGGGCCGGATCGTCGCCGAACGACCGGCACACGAGACATCCGAGGAGGAACTGCTGATGCTGGCCAACGGATTCGGTGAGGGAGGTGCGCAGGGTGCCGCCTGAGACCTCGCCCCGCACCCCCGCGGCCCTGCCCGCGCGGCGCTCGCGGCTGACCGCCGCGCTGCGGCCCGGCAACGCCGGGGTGGTCTACGCCTTCGTGCTCATCGTCGCCGTGCTGACGCTGCTCTCGGCCCAGCTGGGCCGGCCGAGTTACCTGTCACCGACCAACATCGTCAACATCCTGGACCAGTCGTCGCTGGTGGCCATCCTCGCCGTGTTCACCACGGTGGTCCTGATCAGCGGGAACTTCGACCTCTCCGTCGCCTCGGTCTCCGCCTTCTCGGCCGCGACGGTGCTCAGCCTGGTCAGCACGCTCGGGCTGCCGATGGCGATGGCGATCGCACTGGGCGCGGGACTCCTCTGCGGTGCGGTCAACGGGCTGATCGTCCAGCGAGTCGGTATCAACGCCTTCATCGTGACGCTGGGCACCATGACGGCCGTACGCGGCCTGGTGCTCATCCTCACCGACGGCCGCACGATCACCGCCGAGGACCCCGACGCGCAGCGGGCGCTGATCGCGCTACAGGCCGGATACTGGACGGTCCCGCACGTCCTGGCCGTCGCCGGAGCGGTGGTCCTGGTCGTCGGGGCGGTGCTGGCCCTGCTCGCACGCAGGTCCGGCGGCAGCCCGCTGCGCGGTGGCGTCGCGGTGGCGGCCGGTGCCGCCCTGATCGCGCTCAGCCCGATCCTCGGCTTCGAGTTGCGGCTGAGCAAGCCCACGTACTACCTCCTCGTGATCGTCACGATCACCTGGGCCGTGCTGCGCTACACCGTGATCGGCCGCCGCCTGTACGCCGTCGGCAGCAATGCCGAGGCCGCCCGCCTGTCCGGTATCAACGTCGACCGTTACAAGATCGGCGCATTCGTGCTCAACGGTCTCGGCTCCGGTTTCGTCGGTGTGCTGTTCGCCGCCAAGTTGCTGGCCATCAACCCGACAGGCCTGCAGGGCACCGAGCTCACCGTGCTCGCCGCCGCGATCCTCGGCGGCACCTCGCTGTTCGGCGGCCTCGGCAGCGTGCTGAAGTCCGTCGTCGGCGCGCTGATCCTGTTCACTCTGGACAACGGGTTCAACGTGCTCAATCTGGGGGCCAACTACCAGGGCCTGATCGTCGGCACCGTGGTCATCGTGGCCGCGGCCATCTACACCATCGCCGGGCGGCAGCGCCAGGTTCGCCGGGTGCGGGAGTCACAGGCGAAACCGGTGGAGACCACTCCGAAACCCAGCGAACCCGAAAGACAGGGGGCGCTGCGATGAGGGGAGTCTGGCACTTCTCCTTCACCGTCGCCGACCTTGACAGGTCCGTGGCCTTCTACCGTGATCTGCTCGGCTTCACGCTCGTGCACCGGCAGGACCAGGACAACGACTACACCCGCAGCCTCGTCGGCTACCCCGACGCCGTGCTGCGCATCGCGCAACTGGCCGTACCCGGTCAGCCGCGCGGGGTCTCCACCCACGACCTGGAACTCGTCGAGTATGTCCGCCCGCGCGGCGAGGGCAGGGACCCGGCCAGGCACCTGCCGGGTGCCGCCCACCTGGCGCTCGCCGTCACCGACGCCCGTGCCGAGTACGCGCGGCTGTCGGCGGCGGGGGTGCGTTTCGTCTCGCCGCCCAACGAGATCACCGCCGGGGTCAACGCGGGCGGCTTCGCCTGCTACTTCCTCGACCCGGACGAGATCACTCTGGAGTTCGTGCAGCCGCCGCCACGCTGACGAACTCCCCGGATCCAGCGGCGTTGACACCCCCGGTGGAGCGTCCTAGTTTGTGCAAACTCAAACGATTGATCGAAAAGGAGCGGTGGATGGCCGTCATCGATGCCCACCAGCACTTCTGGAACCTGGAGACGGGTTCCTACTCCTGGTTGACGCCGGAGGCGGGGCCGATCCACCGCACCTTCGCCCCCGAAGAGCTCCTCGGGCAGCTCGCCGCCGCAGGTGTGGAGCGGACCGTGCTGGTCCAGGCCGCCGACACCTACGCCGACACCGACGCGATGCTGGCGCAGGCGGACGCCCACGACTTCATCGCCGCGGTGGTGGGCTGGGTTCCGCTGAACCGGCCGGACGAGGCCGCCGAGGCGCTGGAGCGCTATGGGCGGCACCCGAGGTTCGCCGGCGTCAGGCATCTCATCCACGACGATCCCGACCCCGACTGGGTGATCCAGGACTCGGTGGTCGAGGGGCTGGGCCTCCTCGCGGCGGCGGGGCTGCCGTTCGACGTGGTCGCGGTGCTGCCCAGGCACCTGGAGCACGTGCCGGTCCTCGCCGAGCGTGTCCCCGGGCTGCGGCTGGTCATCGACCACCTGGCCAAGCCGCCGATCAGGGAGAAGGGCTGGGAGCCGTGGGCGTCGCTGATCGCCCGAGCCGCCGAGCATCCCGACGTGTACGCCAAGGTGTCCGGTCTCAACACCGCCGCCGACGCCGAGACCTGGACCGCCGAGGACCTCCGCCCCTACGTCGACCACGCGATCGAGGTGTTCGGCCCCGACCGGCTGATGTTCGGCAGTGACTGGCCGGTGGCCGTCCTCGCCGGAGACTACGCCAAGGTGTGGCGGGAGACGGGCGTGCTGCTCGCGGGCCTTGGCGAGAACGACCGCGCGGCCGTACTCGGAGGTACGGCCGCGCGCTTCTACCGGATCGAGGCCTGACCGTGCTGGACCTGCTCACCCCGATCGCGGCCGCCGCCGACCTGACCATCCCGGCGGGACACCGGCTCCCGATCGCGGTCGTCGGGGCGGGCGCCATCGTCGACGTCGCCCACCTGCCCGCCTACCGCGCCGCCGGCCTGGAGGTGGCAGGCCTGTACGACCTCGACGGGGAACGGGCCCATGAGGTGGCCGCCCGGCATGGCGTCACGACGGTGTACGGCTCCCTGCGGGAGTTGCTCTCCGACGAGCGGATCGCCGTGGTGGACATCGCCGTCGCACCCGAGGCGCAGCCCGGCATCGCGCGGGCGGTTCTGGAGAGCGGCAGGCACGTGCTCTGCCAGAAGCCCTTCGCTCCCGACGTCGCCACCGGAAGGCAACTCGTCGACCTGGCCGCCGCGCGCGGGTTGAAGATCGCGGTCAACCAGCAACTCCGCTTTGACGAGGGAATCGCCGCCGCGCGGGCCATGGTCAGGGCCGGATGGGTCGGTGAACCGACCACGATGACGTTCACCGTGAACATAGCCACCGACTGGAGCGGCTGGGAGTGGCTCGTCTCCACGGACCGCCTGGAGATCGTCTATCACTCGATCCACTACCTGGACGCCATCCGCTCCATCCTCGGCGACCCGGTGACCGTGTTCTGCACCGGCAGCCGTACGGCGGGTCAGCTCCCCAAGGGGGAGACTCGCACTATGAGCACCCTGGTCTACCCCGGCGACGTGCGGGCCCTGGTCCACGTGACGCACGAGAACCGGACCGGCGACCACGAGGCCGCGTTCCGAATCGACGGCACCGAGGGGGCGATCAAGGGAACCCTCGGGCTCCTCTACGACTACCCGCACGGCCGTCCCGACACACTGCTGGTCAACAGCCGCACGGTACCGACCGACGGCTGGCTGCCGTACCCGGTGACCACCCGCTGGCTGCCGGACGCGGTCGCCGGGCCCATGGGGTCGCTGCTCGCCGCGATCGCGGAAGGTGGTGAGCCGGAGACGGCCGGTGCCGACAACCTCGGCACCCTCGCCCTGCTGGACGCCCTCTACCGCTCCATGGAGACCGGGGAGAGCAGGCGCCTGCGGGCCGGGCCGGAGCCGGTGGGGGAGGCACGGTGAGGTCCGGGACGGACGGCGGCGTGAAACCCGGCGTGGGGGGCGGGGGGAAACCCGTCCGGGTGACCCTGGCCCACGTCGCGGCCGAGGCGAGGGTCGACCGTGCGGTGGTCTCGCGGGTCGTGAACAACGACCCGTCGCTCAACATCCGGCCGGAGACCAGGGAGCGCGTCCTCGCCGCGGTCGCCGCGCTGGGATACCGGCCGAACGTGGCGGCCCGGAGTCTGCGCACGGCCCGCGCCCACATGTTCGGCCTGTTCATCCCCGACTTCGCCAACCCCGTCTACGCGGAGATCATCAAGGGGGCCGAGGCCGCCGCGGCGGCGCTGAGCTACGTGCTCGTCACCGGCAGCGCCGCGGGGGCGGGGCTCGGCGGCTACATGGACCTGCTCGGGCAGGGCAGGATCGACGGCCTGCTGCTGGCGGGCGCCGAGGGCGAGTCCGGCCTGATCGAGCAGCTGGATCGGGCGACCGTGCCATGGATCATGCTCAACCGCAGGAGCCCTTCGGTCAAGCGCTACGTGGTCCTGGACGACGAGCGGGCGGCCAGGCTCGCGGTCGAGCATCTGGTGGGGCTCGGCCATCGTCGTGTCGCCCATCTCGCCGGGCCCGACGGCGCCGACACGGCGCTGCGGCGCCGGGCGGGATACTCCATGGCGATGAGTGCCGCGGGCCTGCCGGAGGGGCAGGTCGTCGCCGCCGACTACACTCCCGCCGGCGGTGCCGCGGCGATGGCCGAACTGCTCGCCGCCCCCGACCCTCCCACCGCGGTCTTCGTGGCCAACGTCGCCTCCGCCATCGGCGCCATGGAAGCCGTACGGGCGGCGGGTCTGGAGATCCCCCGCCAGATCTCCATGGTCGCCGTGCACGACCTGGACCTCGCCAGCTACCTGGCACCGCCGCTCACCACGGTCCGGATGCCTCTGGCGGAGCTTGGCAGGAGAGGGGTGGCCCTGCTCGGCAGCCTCAAGCCGGAGGAGAGCGTCGAGGAGGTTCTCGACGGTCCCATCGAGCTGATCGTCCGCCGCTCCACGGCCCCGCCGCACGGAACCTGAGCCGTGACCCGGGGCTGTCCGGGGCGTCCGGGGCGGGCAGGAGCATGTCCTCGCCGAGCGCGGTGCGGCCGTGGTCGAGTGCCGGCAGCCCGGCCCGGACCGTGGTCCGCCGGGCCTCGGGGGTGAACCTCGCGAACATCGTCAGCTTATGCTGACGGCGCTCCTGGTCCCCTTCGCGCTCCGGGCGGGGACGCGCTAGCGTGCGGGGGTGGATGGGACCTTCGTCGTCGAGGAGGCGCGGTGAAGCAGGCCGCCGGGCTCGCGCCCTCGGAGGCACTCGACCTGCGGCGGACCCTGCGCCGGGTCATCGTCTCCCTCGACGAGTCGTCACGATGATCACGGCCGACGACGTGCGCCGCGTCGCCACGGCGTTGCCCAGGACCGAGGAGAGGGTCGTCAGGGACCGGGTGACGTTCCGGGTGGGCCGGATCGTCTACGTCGCGATCTCGCCCGACGAGACCTCGATGGGATTCGCCTTCCCCAAGGAGGAGCGGGCCGCGCTGATCGCGTCCGCGCCGGAGACGTTCCACATGCCCCGGCCCTCCGACGAGCGCTACAACTGGGTGCGGGTCCGGCTCGCGGCGATCGACGCGACCGAGCTGCGCGAGCTGGTCGAGGACGCCTGGCGGATGGTCGCGCCCAAGCGGGTCGTGGCCGCCCACTTCGGAGAGCCGGTGGTCAGGAGGTCCCGCTGAGATGGACCTCCCGGGCCAGCCTCGTCGTCTGGCCGGTGGAGCGCTGCCAGGTGGCCCCGGCCGGGTGGGCGGTCAGCAGGACCATGATCCAGCGCTCCCCGGGGCCGACGAGGCCGGTGCTGTGCAGTACGGGACGGCCCAGGTCGGGTACGGGGCCGGCTCCGGCGGATGGCGCCGCGGTGCCCCCGCTCGGTGCGGTGGCGCCCAGGGCCGCCGGAGCCGGAGAGGCGGAGGTGAGGGCGGCGGAGGCGGTGCGGGCGGCGGGAGAGGTCGCCGGGCGGCAGCGGACCGGGGGCGTGGAGCCGTATCCCGACCAGCCCTGCTTGACCGCCCACGGCCCGCGCACCCCACGGGGGATGCCGAAGTACTGGTCGAAGCCGTCGGAGCCGCACTGCCCGGCCTTGCGCAGGTGGCCCAGGATCAGACCGCTGACCTTGGGGTCGGCCCGGTCGAGCAGGTAGCGGTAGGTCTTGACGACATCCATCGCGCTGAGCGAGGTGTAGCCCCAGAATCCCGGTTTGTCGGCCGGTGGGGGAGCGGTGTCGGTGAGTTGTAGCTTGCGCGCCATCCGCTGGATGATCCTTCCCTGGCCGCCCCTGCTCCAGAAGGAGGTCGCGGCGGCGTCGTCGCTGACCCGCAGCATGACCTTGAGCAGCGCCAGGTCCTCCTTGGAGGCGCCGCTGTGCGACTCCAGACGGTCGATCGCGATGAGGATCTTCACCACCGACGCCGACCGGAACCTCCGGTGCGCGTTGCGGTACTCGGTCACCTTCGCGCTCTGCCGGTCGAAGACCACGTAACCGGCGGTCACCTCGGCCGGGACGTGTGGCTTGCCGGGGGCGGTGGCCGAGGCCGGAGTGGTGGCCGCCAGGAGGGGGAGGGCGGTCGCGAGGACCGTCAGCAAACGCGTCACAAGACAAATGCCTACCAGATCCCGGCGTCGGCGACAGGAAGACGAGCTCTGGAAGGGGGCGTTCCGCGAAGGTCCGCGCCATGGAGACTCCTCGGAACCCGCTCCCGGAGATCCACTCCGGGCCGCGGCTCCCGGAAGCGTGCCTCGGGATCCGCCGGTCGATCTCCGGCGATATAACCAACTAAACATGTAGAGATTACGGGTTTTAGTGTTACTGTCGCTATATGTCGGCAGTTCCCCTGCATCTCGCCGTCGCTCTCGACGGCGCCGGATGGCACCCCGCGGCCTGGCGTGATCCCGCCGCCTCCCCGAAAGCCCTGTTCACCGCCGCCTACTGGGCCGGACTGGTGGCCGAAGCCGAGCACGGCCTGCTCGACTTCGTCACCATCGAGGACTCCCTCGCCCTGCAGACCACTCTTCCGGACGGCCACGACGGCCGTGCCGACCAGGTACGCGGCCGGCTCGACGCCGTCCTGGTGGCCTCCAGGATCGCCCCCCTGACCAGCCGGATCGGGCTGGTGCCCACGGTGACCACCACGCACACCGAGCCCTTCCACGTCGCGAGCTCCATCGCCACCCTCGACTACGTCAGCACCGGGCGGGCCGGGTGGCGCGCCCAGATCTCCGGACGCCGCGCCGAGGCGGCCCACTTCGGCCGCCGGGAGGTTCCCGAGCTCCGCCCCGAGAACCTCGCCGACCTCGACAAGGCGGGCGTCGTGCGGGAGCTGTTCGCCGACGCCGCCGACGCCGTCGAGGCCGTGCGGCGCCTCTGGGACAGCTGGGAGGACGACGCGGTCATCCGCGACGTGGCCACCGGCCGGTTCGTCGACCGGGACCGGCTCCACTACGTCGACTTCGAGGGGGCGGGCTTCACGGTCAAGGGGCCCTCCATCGTGCCGAGGCCGCCCCAGGGGCAGCCGCTGGTCACCGCGCTGGCCCACTCCCGGCTCCCGTACGAGTTCGCCGCGCGCGGCGCCGACGTCGTCTACGTCACGCCACACGACAGTGAGCAGGCGCGGGCCGTCGTACGCGAGGTACGGGAGATCTCCGGGCAGGTGCGCGATCCGGCCGCGGAGGAGCTGAGGATATTCGCGGACCTGGTCGTCCTCCTCGACGACGACGCCCAGGGCGCCCGCGAACGCAAGGCACGGCTCGACGAGATCGACGGCGCCACCTACACCTCCGACGCCGCGATCTTCACGGGTACCCCGGGAGAGCTCGCCGACCTGCTCCTGGAATGGCGCGCGGCCGGGCTGCAAGGGTTCCGGCTCCGGCCCGCCGTGCTGCCGACCGACCTGACCGCGATCACCCGCGGCCTGGTGCCCGAGCTGCGCGGCCGCGGCGCCTTCCGCCACGCGTACCAGGCCGGCACGCTCCGCGGCCACCTCCACCTGCCCCGACCCGCCAGCCGCTACGCAGGGAGCCGACGATGAAGCAGGTCATCCTCGCCGCCCACTTCCCGGGCGTGAACAACCACACGGTCTGGAGCGATCCGGCCTCGGGCAGCCAGATCGACTTCGCCTCCTTCGCCCACCTGGCGCGGACCGCCGAGCGCGGCAGGTTCGACTTCTTCTTCCTGGCCGACGGGCAGCGGCTGCGCGAGCAGCGCGGCAGGATCCACGACCTCGACGTGCTCGGCCGTCCCGACTCGCTCACCGTGCTCTCCGGGCTGGCCGCGGTCACCGACCACCTGGGCCTGGCCGGGACCATCAACGCCACCTTCAACGAGCCGTACGAGCTCGCCCGCAAACTCGCCACCCTCGACCACCTGTCCGGTGGCCGGGCCGGGTGGAACGTCGTCACCTCCTCCGACGCGTTCACCGGGGAGAACTTCCGCAGGGGCGGCTTCCTGGAGCACGCGCAACGCTACGAGCGGGCCGAGGAGTTCGTTCGGACGGTCCGCGAGCTCTGGGACTCCTGGGCCGCCGACGACCTCGTCGCGGACCCGGCGACGGCCACGTTCGCCAGGCGGGAGGCGGGAAGGTTCGCCCACCGGGGCACCCACTTCGACATCGGCGGCCACTTCACCGTGCCGCGCAGCCCGCAGGGCCGCCCGCTGACCATCCAGGCCGGAGACTCCGAGGGCGGCAGGGCCTTCGCGGCGGCCACCGCCGACGCCGTCTTCTCCCGGCACAGCAGGCTCGAAGAGGGGCGGGCCTTCTACCGCGACATCAAGTCGAGGCTGGCCGCGCACGGCAGGTCCCCCGACTCGCTGAAGATCCTCCCCGGTGTCACGTTCGCGCTCGGTGACACCGACGCCGAGGCCCAGGAGAACGCCGACCACATCCGCCGCCAGCAGGTCAGCCCGCAGACCGCGATCCTGCTGCTCGAACAGCTGTGGAACCGGGACCTGTCGGCCTACGACCCCGAGGGCCCGCTTCCCGAGATCGACCCGGACGTCTCGGAAGACTCGATCATCAAGGGCCGGACCAGGATGTCCAGGGACCCGCTCAAAACCGCGGCGGAGTGGCGGGCCCTGGCGGAGTCCAAACGGCTCGGCATCCGCGACCTGATCATCGAGGTGACCGGCCGGCAGTCCTTCATCGGCTCGCCCTCGCGCGTCGCCGAGGAGATCAACGAGTTCGTGCAGGGCGACGCCTCCGACGGTTTCATCCTGGTGCCGCACCTCACCCCCGGGGGCCTGGACGACTTCGTCGACAAGGTCGTCCCACTGCTGCAGGAGCGCGGAGTCCTCCGCGCCGAGTACGAGACCACCACGCTACGCGGCCACCTGGGGCTGGAGGGGCACCGTTGAAATTCCTCGCCATCACCCTCATCGTCCACGGCCCCAACCCCGTCACCGGGGAGCTCAAGTCGACCAACGCGCGCCTGCGCGAGGTGGTCGAGAACGCCGTGCTGGCCGAGGAACTCGGGTTTGACGGCTTCGGCGTCGGGGAGCGGCACGAGCGCCCGTTCATCTCCTCCTCCCCGCCGGTCGTGCTCAGCCACATCGCGGCGAAGACGTCGGCGATCAAACTGTTCACCGCGGTCACCACGCTGAGCCTGCTGGATCCGGTACGGGCCTACGAGGACTACGCCACCCTCGACCACCTCTCCGACGGCCGCCTGGAGCTCATCATCGGCAAGGGCAACGGAGCCGCGCAGGCCCAGCTCTTCCAGGTGACCGGCGAGGACCAGTGGGAGCGCAACCGGGAGGGCTACGAGCTCTTCCGCCGCCTGTGGCGGGAGGACAGGGTGACCTGGTCCGGTAGGTTCAGGCCGTCCCTGACCGACGCCGAGACCTGGCCGCGCCCGCTGCAGCGGCCCATCCGCGTCTGGCACGGCAGCGCCACCAGCAAGGAGTCGGTGGACCTCGCCGCCCAGTACGGAGACCCGCTGTTCTCCGCCAACGTCAGCAACCCGGTCGAGCCGTACGCCGAGCTGATCCGTTACTACCGGGAACGCTGGGAGTTCCACGGCCACGACCCCGCCGACGCCCTGGTGGGCGCG
Organism: Streptosporangium sp. NPDC049644; assembly: GCF_040675205.1. Taxonomy (NCBI): domain Bacteria; kingdom Bacillati; phylum Actinomycetota; class Actinomycetes; order Streptosporangiales; family Streptosporangiaceae; genus Streptosporangium; species Streptosporangium sp. NPDC049644. The sequence goes on from NZ_JBFAOJ010000082.1 coordinate 26,854, forward strand.
GGCACCGCCGGGTACTACGCGGCCAGGAACTCCCAGGACGCGATCGAGACCTATCGGCCGATCTTCAATGCCAGACTGGAGCTGTTCAGGAAGGTCGGGGTGGACCCGGTCTTCCACACCCTGGAGGACGCGATCGAGCGCAGCTCGATCCTGGTCGGCAGCCCGCAGCAGATCATCGACAAGGTGCACCGCTACCACCAGCGGCTCGGGCACGAGGTCATGCACCTGCACGCGGACGCGGACGGCCTCACCGACAAGCAGCACCGGACGGCACTGGAACTCTTCCAGAGCGACATCGCCCCGGTGCTGCGCGCGGAGATCCCCAGCAGACCGTTCCCCCGGCACGAGGGCGCGCGGGACGGGAGGCGCCGCTGAAGCCAGGGGTCCGCGCCCGGCGTCTCCGATCGACGCGCTTCACCCGGGCCGGATCGACCTCGGCCTGGGCAGGTCGGGCCGGCGCGGGGCCGAGTTCGCCGCGCTCTCGATGTCGCCGAGCGGTTGCGCGTCCTGCGCGACGTCACCGGCGCCCACGAGCTGCTCGTCACCACCATCACCCACGACCACGCCGACCGGGTCCGCTCCTACGAGCTGCTCGCCGAGGAGTGGTCGAGGCCCGTCGCCTGAGAGGGGACACCCCAGGCGACGGCCACTCGCCGTCCGTGCCCCGGAACAGGTGGGGGCGGGCTGCCGGGTACGTGGGCCCGGCCGCGTCCGTCGTCGCGGCCGGGCCCACGTATCAGGTCGGGTCAGGTCGGGCGCGTCAGGCGCGTTTGGCGATGGCGGTGATGAAGGGCTGCATCACCCGGGCGGCCAGCGGGCCGAACGCGGCGAGGATGAGGACGTAGGCGGCGGCCAGCGGCCCCAGGTCGGGGTGGACTCCGGCGGCCACCGCGAGACCGGCGATCACGATGTTGAACTCGCCCCGGGGGATGAGCGCGATTCCGGCCCGGGCCTGTCCGGCTCTGGCGATGCCCGCCCGACGGGCGGCGTAGGCACCGGTGAGCAGTTTCGTGATCATGCTGATCACGGCGAGGAGCACCGCCAGTCCGGCGACCGGGAGTATCTTGGTCGGATCGGTCTGAAGGCCGAAGAAGACGAAGAACACCGCGGCGAACAGGTCGCGGATCGGGGTGAGCAGTTCCTGCGCGTCCTCGGCCAGCTCGCCGGAGAGGGCGATGCCGACCAGGAAGGCGCCGACCGCGGCCGAGACCTGGAGCTGCTGGGCCACTCCGGCGACCAGTAGCGCGAGCCCGATCACCTTCAGCAGCAGCACCTCGGAGTTGGGGCTGGAGACGAACGCCTCGATGAACCTGCCGTAGCGGAGCGCGACCAGCAGTACAACGCTGACCGTGCCCAACGCGATCGCCACGGCGATCGCACCGCTGGCGAAGCTCAGCCCGGCCAGCACCGCGGTGAGGATCGGCAGGTAGACGGCCATCGTCAGGTCCTCGAAGACCAGCAGCGACAGCACCACCGGTGTCTCGCGGTTACCGATCCACCCCAGGTCGGACAGGACCTTGGCGGTGATCCCGGAGGAGGTGGCGTAGGTGACGCCGGCCATGGCGATGGCGGCCACCGGACCCCAGCCCAGCAGCAGTGCGGTGATCGCGCCCGGTGCGGCGTTGAGCACCAGGTCGACCACGCCCGCGCGGGCGTTGCCCTTCAGGCTGGTCACCAGCTCGGAGGCGTTGTACTCCAGGCCGAGGGTGAGCAGCAGCAGGATGACGCCGAGTTCGGCGCCTACGGAGGTGAACTCCTCGCTGGTGGCCAGGGGCAGGATGCCGCCGGTGCCGAAGGCCAGTCCGGCGATGAGGTACAGGGGAATGGGCGAGATGCCGACTTTGAGGGCGAGCGCGCCGAGGATGCCGAGCCCGAGAAGGACAGCACCGAGCTCAAGGAAAAGAATTGCCGTATGCACCAGGTTTCCTACCCGCCGGACAGGATGTCAGAGACGGCGGATGTGCTCTCCGGGCTGCCCACCACGACCACCACGTCGTTTCCGAGCAACCCGAAATCGGGGGCGGGGCTGGCGAACACCTGGCCCTCACGAACCACGGCCACGATGGAGGCGCCGGTACGGGTGCGGACGCGCGCGTCACCCATCGGCCGGCCGGCGTACGGCGAGCCGGGCGTGATCGGCAGCTGCAGGCTGACGAGTCCCTCGACCTCGCTGTGCAGGGCGTTGAGGCGCTGCACGATGCGCGGGGCGCCGAGCAGTTCGGCGAGCGCGTCGGCCTCCTCGTCGTTCAGTTTTATGGTCTCGCATGCGCGGTCGGGATCATCCGGGTCGTATAGCACCAGGTCGCGACGGCCCGTGCGGTGAGAGACGATTCCTATTCGCCTGCCTGAGCGCGTCGTGAACTCGTGCCGCAGCCCTATACCTGGCAGTGCCGTCTGCTCGACCTCCACCGTGCCAGCTCCTTGCGTGTGTTTGCCGGTTTCTTTTGCCAGGAGAACCTACCAACTCGGGCTTTGTCGAGTGATGTCGAGGATAACCGGTATTACCGATTGACTTTGTGGGTTATTTGGCCGACGATGAGCGGGAACCCGCCCCCAGCCCCAGTGAGGTCTTCCGTGCCCGCTCCCGTCGTCGACGTGGGGGTGCCACAGCGGGCCGCGCGAACGCGGTCACGTGTGCCCCTGCCCTCCGCCGCCGTCTGGCAGCGCCTTGTCAGTCCCCTGGTCATCGTCGTCGTCTGGCAGGTCGCCGGCGCCGTCGGACTCCTCCCGGAACAACTCCTCGCCTCGCCCGTCAAGGTCCTCACCACCGCCGCCGGGCTCGTCGAAGAGGGTGTCCTGCCCGAGGCGATCGCCGTCTCGCTCCAGCGGGCGGCGATCGGCTTCACTCTCGGCGCGGTCGCCGGGATCGGCCTGGCCCTCGTGGCGGGGCTCAGCCGCATCGGCGAGAACGCCGTCGACCCGCCGCTGCAGATGCTGCGGGCGCTCCCGCTGTTCGGCCTGATCCCGCTCTTCATCCTCTGGTTCGGGATCGGCGAGACGCCCAAGGTGGCGCTGGTCGCCCTCGGCGTGGCCTTCCCGCTCTACCTCAACACCTTCTCCGGAATCCGCGGCGTCGACGGCAGGCTCGCCGAGGTGGCCCGGGTACTGCGGCTGAGCCGCACGGAGACCGTCACCCACATCGTCCTGCCGGGCGCGCTGGCCCAGACCCTCGTCGGCCTGCGGCAGAGCCTGGGCGTGGCCTGGCTGGCACTGATCGTGGCCGAGCAGATCAACGCGGACGCCGGCCTGGGACACATGATCAACGACGCCCGGGAGTTCCTGCGCACCGACGTGATCGTCGTCGGTCTGATCGTCTACGCGATCCTCGGGCTGCTGACCGACGCGCTGGTGCGCCTGCTGGAGAGGAGGGCCCTGTCATGGCGACAGAGCTTCCTGTCACGTTGACCCCGCCGCGCGCGGTGATCCCGCTCCGTGCGGCGGCTCCGGTGGCCGCGGTCAGGGGACTCACCCGGGCCTTCGGGGAACGCCGGGTTCTCGACGGGGTCGACCTGGAGATCGGCCGTGGCGAGTTCGTCGCCCTGCTCGGCCGGAGCGGCTCGGGCAAGTCCACGCTCCTGCGGGTGCTCGCGGGACTCGACCCCGGCGCCGAGGGCGAGGTCGAGGTCGGCGGCACCACCGCCGTGGCCTTCCAGGAGCCCCGGCTCGTACCGTGGAAGCGGGTCCTGGCCAACGTCGCACTCGGGCTGCGCGCCCCCGACCCGCGCGCCGCCGCGCTGGCCGCGCTGGAGGAGGTCGGTCTCGGCGCCCTGCGCGACGCCTGGCCGCTCACCCTGTCCGGCGGCGAGGCCCAGCGGGCCTCCCTGGCCAGGGCGCTGGTCCGTGAGCCCGGCCTGCTCCTGCTCGACGAGCCGTTCAGTGCCCTGGACGCGCTGACCCGCATCACCATCCACCGGCTCGTGCTCGACCTGTGGGCCCGGCACCGCCCCGGCATCCTGCTCGTCACCCACGATGTGGACGAGGCCGTGCTGCTGGCCGACCGTGTCCTGGTGCTCGACGGGGGCGCCATCGCCCACGAGTCCGGGATCGAGCTGCCCCGCCCCCGCCACCGCGACCACCCCGAGCTCATCGCACTGCGTTCCATCCTGCTCGACAGGCTGGGCGTCACCCCGGAGGAAACCGCATGAAACGTCGTATCGCCGTGGCTCTGCTTCTGCTCCTCACCACCGCCTGCGGAGCCGGGGAGGAACAGGGCGTCCGCGCCGACGGCTCGGTCGACCTGTCCCAGGTGACGCTCCGCGTCGGCGACCAAAAGGGCACGGGCCTGCAGGCGCTGCTGACCGCGGCCGGCCAGCTCGACGACGTCAAGTACAAGGTCACCTGGTCACAGTTCACCTCGGGGCCGCCGATCCTGGAGGCCATCAACGCCGGTTCGGTGGACTTCGGCGCGGTCGGCAACGCGCCGCCGGTCTTCGCGGCCGCCGCCGGGGCGAAGATCTCCGTCGTCGCGGTCGCCGAGAAGGGCCTCGGCGGCCAGGCGGTCGTCGTCCCCGCCGACTCGCCCGTCAGGTCCCCGGCGGACCTGCGCGGCAAGCGCGTCGCGGTGGCCAAGGGCAGCTCCGCCAACTTCCACCTGCTGGCCGTGCTGAAGAAGGAGGGATTGAGCTTCGCCGACATCCAGCCCCAGTACCTCCAGCCGCCGGACGCCCTGGCCGCGCTCTCCTCCGGCAGGATCGACGCCTGGGCCATCTGGGATCCCTACACCGCCCAGGCCGAGTCGCAGACCAAGGCGCGCATCCTGGTCGACGGCGAGGGCTACGCCAACGGCTTCGAGTTCCAGATAGCCGGGAAGGAGGCCCTCGCCGACCCGGCCCGCACCGCCGCGCTGGGCGACTGGGTGGCGCGCGTCCGCAGGGCACATGATTGGGCCAACGAGAACCCGGGCGAATGGTCCAAGGTCTTCTCCGAGCTCACCGGGCTGGACCAGGCCGTCGTCGGCGCGGCGATCAAGCGCAGCTCGTACAAGGACCTCAGGCTCGCCGGTGACGTCGTCGACCGCGAGCAGCTCGTCGCCGACGCCTTCAGCGAGGCCAAGCTCATCCCCGCCCCCGTCACGTTCGCGGACTTCGTCGACACCCGGTTCGACGCCACCCTGGACGACCCCTCGTGACGCCCGCCCCGAGGTCCGTGCCCGGGGGACCCACGCCTGGAGGCAGCCGATGAAGTTCCACTGGTTCCTGCCCACCGCCGGTGACAGCCGGGTCCTCACCGGGGGCGGCCACGGCCTCGGCAGGGGGCACGGCCGCTCCGAGGCGGCCACGTTCCGCCCGCCGGACATCGAGTACCTGGCGCAGGTCGCCCGCTCCGCCGAGCAACTCGGCTTCGAGGCGGTCCTGACCCCGACCGGCACCTGGTGCGAGGACGCCTGGCTGGTCACCGCCGCGCTGACCCGCGAGACCGAGCGGCTGAAGTTCCTCGTCGCCTTCCGGCCGGGCTTCATGTCACCGACGCTGGCCGCGCAGATGGCCGCCACCTACCAGCGGCTCTCGCGCGGCAGGCTGCTGCTCAACGTGGTGACCGGCGGGGAGAGCGCCGAGCAGGCCAGGTTCGGCGACCACCTGTCCAAGGACGAGCGCTACGCGCGCACCGACGAGTTCCTGTCGGTCGTGCGCGGCGCCTGGAGCGGTACTCCCTACGACTTCGACGGCGGTCACTACCGCGTCGAGGGCGCGACGGTCGCCGAGACGCCCGACCCCGTCCCGGAGATCTACTTCGGCGGCTCCTCGCGGGCCGCAGGACCGGTCGCGGCCAGGCACGTGGACGTCTACCTCACCTGGGGCGAGCCCCCCGGGCAGGTGGCGGAGAAGATCGAGTGGATCCGGAAGCTGGCGGAGGAGCGGGGCCGTAAGCTCCGCTTCGGCATCCGGCTGCACGTGATCACCCGCGACAGCGAGCGCGACGCCTGGGCGGAGGCCGAGCGATTGCTGGCCGCCATCGACCCGGCCGACATCGTCTCGGCCAGAAAGCTGCTCGGCCGTAGCGAGTCGGTCGGCCAGCGGCGCATGCTGGAGCTGCACGAGGGCTTCACCGGGGGCACCGCCCGCGACCTGGAGATCCATCCGAACCTATGGGCCGGGGTCGGCCTCGTGCGGGGTGGTGCCGGCACCGCGCTGGTCGGCAGCCACTCCCAGGTCACCGAGCGGATCGAGGAGTACGCCTCGCTCGGCATCGAGGAGTTCGTCCTGTCCGGCTACCCCCACCTGGAGGAGGCGTACTGGTTCGGCGAGAACGTGCTACCCCGCGTCGCCGCACACCTCCAGGGGTGATCACGGCCACATCTGGCGAGCCCGTCTTGCGCGTGGTCTCCGCGGGGAGGAATCTCGGTGCATGCCTGACGACCGCCCGTACGACATCGTGCTGTTCGGCGCCACCGGGTTCACCGGGGCGCTCACCGCGGAGTACCTCGCGCGCAACGCCGGTCCCGCCCTTCGCTGGGCGCTGGCCGGGCGCAACCGGGCCAAGCTCGAAGCGGTCAGGGACCGGATCGGCCTGCCCGAGCTGCCGCTGCTCCACGCCGACGCGACCGACCCGGCCTCCCTGGTGGAGATCGCCCGGCAGGCCAGGGTCGTCGCGACCACCGTGGGCCCCTACGTCTTCTACGGCGAGCCGCTGGTGGCGGCCTGCGCCGACGCGGGCACCCACTACGCCGACATCACCGGCGAGCCCGAGTTCGTCGACCGCATGTTCATCCGTCACCACGAGCGGGCCGCGAGGACCGGGGCCAAGCTCGTGCACGCCTGCGGGTTCGACTCCGTCCCGCACGACCTCGGCGCCTACTTCACGGTCAGGCAGCTGCCCGAGGGGGTGCCGCTGGAGGTCAGCGGCTTCGTCCGGGCCTCCGGCGCCGCCTCCGGCGGCACCGCGCACTCCCTCGTGACGGCGATCTCCCGCTTCCGGCAGACGGCCGAGGCCGCGAACGTCCGGCGCGAACTCGAAACCGTCTCCGGACCCGCCACGGCCTCCGCGACCAGGAAGGCGCGCGGCGTGCCCGGCTCGGTCCGCCACGTCGGGGGCTGGGCCCTGCCGCTGCCCACGCTCGACCCGCAGATCGTCGCTCGCTCGGCCCGCGCGCTGGACCGCTACGGCCCCGACTTCATCTACCGTCACCACCTCGCGGTCAGGCGACTGCCCGTCGCGCTCGGCCTCGCCGCCGGAGCGGGTGCCCTCGCGCTGCTCGCCCAGATCCCACCGGCGCGTTCCCTGCTGCTGCGCCGCTTCGCACCCGGTGAGGGGCCCGGCGCCGAGCAGCGGGCCAGGAGCTGGTTCAAGGTCACCTTCCTCGGCCTGGGCGGCGGGGCGCGCGTCGTCACCGAGGTCGCGGGCGGCGACCCCGGCTACGGCGAGACCGCCAAGATGCTCGGCGAGTCGGCGCTCTGCCTGGCGACGGACGACCTCCCGGAGGTCTCCGGTCAGCTGACCACCGCCGTGGCGATGGGCGACGCGCTGATCGGCCGCCTTCAGCGGGCTGGCATCACCTTCACGGTGCTGAGCGACTCGCGCAAATAGGCGTTCGTGACATCGGTCGTCCCCGCCTCGGTGGAGAAGAGTCCGGGAAGCTCCGTTCGGCGGGGCCGGCCGGGGAGGGGGCGTTCGGCCGGGTGCCTTCCCGATCGTGAAGGTCCGCCGGAGGCCGCTCTTGGAGAAGCCTTGGGGGCCAGATGAGCGTGAAGGTGGTTCGGGCGCGGTACTAGACCGGTTAGTCCCTGTGTCCGCGTGCGTGAACGGGGACCGCGTCATGTCCGACTCCTGAGCGCGGAAGAGCGTGGTGAGGACCTGACGGCCCGGGTGCCGGCGGAGGAGCCGGCGCCGCCGCGCGGTGATACCGAACAGAACGTCGGGCGACCGGCCCCGGCGATGGCCGGCCACGTCCGGGGCCGGCCCGAGTCCCAGGAGGCGTCAGCCATGAAAATGCCCGCAGTCAACGAGTGCCAGGTCGACGCGTGCGCCTACAACGCGGAGCACGTCTGCCACGCGCTGGCCATAACGGTCGGCAACAGTCATCACGCGGAGTGCGAGACCTTCTTCAAGGTCGACGTGAAGGGGGGCGACCCCGCCGCCACCGGTCGGGTCGGCGCCTGCAAGATGTCCGACTGCCAGCACAACGTCCAGTACGAATGCCAGGCCTCCGGCATCGTGGTCGGTTACGCGCAGAAGGACATCGACTGCCTCACGTACGCGCCGGCCTGACCGCGGACGAGCCGTACGGCGACGGAACAGCGTCCCGGCCTCTTGGAATCCAAGCGCTTGTTTGGTAACACTGGCCCATGGCAGAAACCGCCGCGGACGTCTTCGCACCCGCGAAGCTCGGGCCGATCACCCTGCGCAACCGCCTGATCAAGGCGGCCACCTTCGAGGGCATGACCCCCGAGGCGCTGGTCTCCGACGAACTGATCGACTTTCACCGGCGGGTGGCCGCCGGAGGCGTCGGCATGACCACGGTGGCCTACTGCACGGTGGCGCCGGAAGGCCGCACGCAGTGGCGGCAGATCTGGATGCGCCCGGAGGCCGTGCCCGGCCTGCGCCGTCTCGCCGAGGCGGTGCACGCCGAGGGCGCCGCCATCTCCGCGCAGATCGGCCACGCCGGCCCGGTGGCCAATCCCGCCTCCAACAGGCTCCCCGCGCTGGGCCCGTCCCGGCGGTTCAACTGGCTGGGGATGAGCATGACCCGGGCGGCGACCGTCGCGGACATCGAACGCATCGTCCGCGCGCACGCCGACGCGGCGCTCCTGGCGGAGCAGTCGGGATTCGACGCCGTCGAGATCCACCTGGGGCACAACTATCTGGTCAGCTCCTTCCTCAGCCCTCGGCTCAACAACAGGACCGACGGCTACGGTGGCAGCCCGGTCAACCGGGCCCGGCTGGCGCGCGAGGTCGCCCTGGCGGTGCGGGAGGCCGTCGGCGGCCGGATCGCGATCCTGGCCAAGCTCAACATGGACGACGGGGTCAAAGGCGGCCTGACACCCGACGAGAGCCTCCAGGCCGCGACCTGGCTGGAGGCGGACGGCGGCCTCGACGCCATCGAGCTGACAGTGGGCAGTTCGCTGCTCAACCCGATGTACCTGTTCAAGGGCGACGCCCCGATCCGTGACTTCGCGGCCTCGCTCCAGCAGCCGCAGCGGCTGGGAATGCGGCTGATCGGCAGCCGGTTCCTGCGCGCCTACCCCTATCGGGACGCCTACCTCCTCGACGACGCCCGCGCCTTCCGCGCCGCCCTGAAGATGCCGCTGGTGCTCCTCGGCGGCGTCACCAACCTGGCGACCATGGAACTGGCCATGCGCGAGGGCTTCCAGTTCGCCGCCATGGGCCGGGCCCTGCTCATGGAGCCGGACCTGCCCAACCGGATCATGAGGGACCGTGCCGTCGAATCCCGGTGCGTCCACTGCAACCGGTGCATGCCGACGATCTACTCCGGTACCCGCTGCGTGCTCACGGACTGACCGCCCTCGTCTCAGCGGCGCCCGGCACGCCGGGCGGTGACCACGTCGATGACGGCCACGACCAGCGAGACCAGCACGAAGGCGATGGCGACCAGCAGCGAGTGCCGGAACGCCGTCGCGTAGTCGCCGTGGGAGGAGGTGACCTCGGCGAAGAACACCGAGCCGATCGCCGCGATGCCGACGGCCGTGCCGATCCGCTGTCCCGTCTGGAGCACCCCGCCGGCGGTGCCGGCCATCGCGACCGGCACCTCCGACAGGGTCAGCGTCTGGTTGGGGGAGATCACCAGGCCGCTGCCCAGACCGGCGAGGAGCAGCGGCAGCGCGATGGCCCAGGCCACGTGCTCGCCGGGGACCAGCCGCACGGCGAGTTCCGTGACGCCCAGTGCGGCCGCGACCAGCAGCAACCCCGCCACCACCAGCGCCCGGCCCAGCCGGGTGACGATCCGGCCGCCCAGCGCGGCGGCCACGGCCGACCCCGCCGCGAAGGGGGTGGTCGCCAGCCCCGCCTCCAGTGCCGAATAGCCCAGGCCGTTCTGCAGGTACAGGGTGAGAATGAAGAAGATCGCGGTGAAGCCGGCGAAGTAGAGCGTCCCGAGCAGGGCACCGAGCGCGTACGAGCGTCTGCGGAACAGGAACAGGTCGACGACCGGCTGGTGGTGCCGCCCGTACCGGCGCTCCCAGGCCACGAAGGCGGCGAGCACGACGAGCCCGGTGAACAGCGTCGGCCACCTACCCGCGCCCTGCCACTGCCGCCCTTCGACGAACGGCAGGAGCAGCAGTACGACGCCGAGGGCGAGCAGCAGCACGCCCACCGGGTCCATGCTCTCCCGGGGACGGCCGCCACGCGCGGAGGGCCGGATGTAGCGGTAGGCCAGGAGCACGGCCAGGATGCCGATCGGCACGTTGACGTAGAAGACGAGGCGCCAGGCGTCGGGGCCCCCGCCGAGCTGGATGAGTGCCCCGCCGAGCAGCGGGCCGATCGCGGTCGAGACGCCGATGACGGTGCCCAGCATCCCGAACGCCCGGCCCCGCTCCGCCCCCCGGAAGAGCTGCTGGATCAATCCGCTGACCTGCGGATTCAACACCCCGCCCGCCATCCCCTGGATGAGTCTCGCGATGACCAGCAATGTCGGGTCCCCGGCCATCCCGGCCGCCGCGCTGGACAGGGTGAACAGGACGACGCCGAGAACGAACACGTTGCGCCGGCCGTGCATGTCGCCGAACCGTCCGGCGGGGATCAGCGCCAGCCCGAAGGTGAGCGCGTACCCCGACACCACCCACTGCAGGTCGCTCTGCGGGGCGTTCAGCCCGGCGCGGATGGCCGGCAGCGCCACGTTGACGATGCTGACGTCCAGCAGGGTCATGAAGCCGGCGACGAGGCAGACGGTCAGCGCCTTCCAGCGGCGCGGATCGGCCCCCTCCTGTTCCTGGAGGGCCGTCGCCTCGCCGCTCATCCGGCCGCGCGGTGCGGAGATCCGGCCTCCCGGTCCGCGGACCTTTCCCACCCGCCGTCTTCCATGCCTCGGGGCGGTGCGGAGGACCGGCTGAGGACCATCGTCCGCCCCCATTCCCCCGCCTCCGGCTTTCAGCAGCCCGTACCTACCCCTTTCGGATGTTCAAATCACAGTCCGGGCCCCGGCGAGTCGCCGGAGCCCGGACTGTGGTTCATCTTCGGAGCCGGAAGCCGCCCGGTGCTACGGGCAGGTCACCTCGCCGCTCTGCAGCGGGACGTTCACCGCGCTCCAGGCGGCCTTGACCGCGTTGACCTCGACGCAGCTGCCTGGGAAGAGCGCCTTGGCGGCGGCCACGGTGGCCTTTCGTGCCTTGGGGTGCGTCCACGGCGAGGTCTTGCTGTTCAGCCCGGCCTGGAAGATCTGGCCGGCCTTCTGGATGCCGATGCCGGTCAGGGTGGCCGGACCCGAGCAGACGGAGCTGGCCGGCTTGCCCACCGGGTTGGTGCCCTCGGCGAGCAGGTAGAACCAGTGGTTCTGCGGGCCCGCTCCCGCGTGCACCTCGTAGTTGAAGGGGGAGGTGTAGCAGTTCGGGTGTCCCTCGGCCGAGGGGTTGTACATGTTGCGGATCTCGCCGGAGCCGACCAGGTTGACCTCCTCGCCCACCAGGTAGTCCGGCGGGTCGAGGGTGGCGGGCTGGTTGGCGTAGTGCTCGGTCAGCGCGCCGAAGATGTCGCCGGTCGACTCGTTCAGGCCGCCGGCCTCGGTGGTGTTGGACACGGTGGCCCCGGAGTACTGGAAGACGGCGTGGCCGTACTCGTGGCCGACCACGTCCATCGGGGTGGCCTGCCGGGTGTTGGCCTGGTTGCGCCCGAAGTTGGTGTAGCTGCCGGTCCAGTAGGCGTTGACGGCGCTCAGGCCGACCCGGGCCGGGAAGGCGCCGCCGGAGCCGTTGAACCCGTTGCGGCCCAGCCAGTTGCGGAGCATGTTCCACTCCGTCTGCGCCGCGTACAGGGCGTCGACGCAGGCGGTCTCCAGGTTGGTGCCCGAGCCGGTGCCCCAGGCGTCGTCGGTCCCGGTGTAGGCGGTGCCGCCCTGCCCGCCGCAGCGCAGGCCGGGACGGGTGGTGTCGGTCATCGAGTACGAACTGCCGGAGCCGGAGGTCTGGATGGTCACCGGGTTGCCGTTGTAGTAGCTGTTGCCGGTCCCGGCGCGGACCTCGTCGTAGGAGTCGACGATCGACCCGTCGAGGGCGTCCACGAAGACGTGCAGGACGCTCGGGATCTCGCCGTTGGCGCCGGTGACGACCACCTCCCAGGCCAGCCTGGGCGTGGTGGTGGCGGCGTGCACGAGCAGCCGGGGGGTGCTCACGCTCTCCACGGTGGACACCTGCGCGCGGGCGGTGGCGGTCGCCGCGGCGGCGTCCACCTTGCTCGTGACGTCGATCGTGATCCTGGACTGCTGGCCCGAGCTCACCGACCCGACCAGCTCTCCGGCCCGGTCGGTGGAGACGATCACTTCACCGCCGAACACCGGCAGACCCCGGTAGGTGCGCGTGTAGGTCAGGTACTGCAGGCCCTGGGCGCCGGAGACGTTGGCGGTCAGGGTGAACTTCTCGTTCTGCCCCTTCAGGAGGGCTTCCGACCTCATGGCGATGGTGGCGTTGGCGGTGGTCACGGCGCGGTTGCGCGCCTCCGCGTCCGGCGGTGAGTAGGCCGGGGGGTCGGCGGAGAGGGCGCCGGCGGCGATGTCCGCCGACGCCGACGTGCTGCTCACCGCGGCGGGGGTGATCAGGGTGGCGACGGCCAGTACGGCTACGGCGCCCAGCTTGGTCTTCGGATTCACGGGGGGCGATTCCTCTCGGTGTCCCTTGTGGGGAGGAGGGATACAGGGAGCCCTGAGAGTCGGGGCTCCCCCAAAGCTGACACCGAGTGAGGCGGTCGAACACCTAACAAAATCCCATAACGCCGTGATATGGGCGGTTGCCCGTACCGGGGCACCTGCTGTTACGGCTCGCCGCCGCGGGGGAGAACGTCATGTTTTAGGACTCCCTCGACTGAATTGGTCTGATGTACGGCGATTTTTTCGTCGGGCCGATCGGAGATCATCTATGGTGGGCTCCGATCGTGTTGTTACGGGGTGCGCTGGTGAGGAGGCTCTGATGAGCGAGGGAATCACAGAGGCCGACACCGAGGTGTTGGCGCGAATCGACACCTCGATCCCACATTCGGCGCGGGTGTGGGACTACTGGCTTGGCGGTAAGGACAACTACGGTCCCGACCGCGCGGTCGGCGACGAGATCGTGAAGGTCATGCCGGATCTGCCGGTCAACGCGCGGGCCGAGCGGGAGTTCATCGGCCGGGTCGTGCGCCATCTGGCCGGTGAGGCGGGCATCGACCAGTTCCTGGACGTGGGCACCGGCATTCCGGCAGCGGACAACACCCACCAGGTCGCCCAGCGGGTCAACCCCAAGGCGCGGATCGTCTACGTCGACAACGACCCGATCGTGCTGGCCCACGCCAGGGCGTTGCTGCGCGGCACCCCGGATGGGGAGACCGCCTACATCGACGCCGACCTGCGCGATCCCGCGCCCATCCTGCGGCAGGCCGCGCGGACGCTGGACTTCTCCCGGCCGGTCGCGCTGATGCTGATGGGCGTCCTGGAGTTCGTCCCCGACGGGGACCAGGCCCACACCGCGGTGCGCACGCTGCTGGACGCGCTCCCCTCGGGCAGCCACCTGGCCATCGCGCACAGCGTGCACAGCCCGTCGATGGACGAGGCCGCCGCCAGGTGGAACGCCAGCGCCGCCACCCCGCTCACCCTTCGCACCCGGCAGCAGCTGGAGGAGTTCCTCGGCGGGCTGGAGTTGCTGGAGCCCGGCGTGGTGTCGCTGCCCACGTGGCGGCCCGAGCCGCAGACCAGCTTCCGCGACCGCGACGTCTTCCAGTACGGCGGCGTGGGCCGCAAGCCGTAGGGCACCACGCCGTCCGCGCGCTCTGACCTCGCGTGCCGATCCGGGGGGCTCGGTGCCTCCCGGCCACGCCGGATCCCGTGCCGCCGGCACGGGCGGACGTCCCTCGCCGAGGAGGTGTTCGCGGTCGGAGGGGTCAGGGAGCGGGACGGGTTCGCCCCCGCCGGGTGCGGGGGGTGGTTTCCTCGGTGGGTTGGTCCGGTGGTGTGGTGCCGAGGCCGTGGCGGATGAGGGATTGGGCGGTGCGGACGACGGCTTCGAAGGTGTCGCGTTTGGGGTTCCACCATTCGGCGGCCCAGTTGAGGGCGCCGACGACGAGGAGGTGGGCGACGCGCAGGTCGAGGTCGGGGCGGAGTTGGCCGGCGTTGTCGAGGGCGCGGAAGAGGTCGCGCCAGAGTTTGCTGTATTCGGCTTCTTCGGCGAGCTGGCGGGTGCGGAGGTCTTCGGGGATCTGGCCGGAGTTGCGGATGAGGGCGGTGGCGAAGTCGGAGAGTTCGAGTTCGACGTGCAGGTGGGCTTCGACGGCGGCGCAGATGCGGTCCATCGGGGTGGTGTCGGCGGGGAGTGCGTCGAGGCTCTGGGTGACGTGTTGGCGGACGCGTTGGGCGCCGGTCCACATGACCTCTTCGATCAGTTCCTCGCGGGATCCGAAGTAGTAGTAGATCGCCGGTGCCTGGAGTTGTGCCTGGTCGGCGATGTCGCCGAGCCGGGTTCCCGAGTAGCCCTTCCGGCTGAGGACGTGCGCCGCCGCGTCGAGAATACGCTCGCGGGTACGGCTGGACTTCGGGCCGGTGGCGTCTTTTGAGACCGACCTGTTTCTGGCTTTACGAGGCACCGACCGATCATACGGGCAGGTTCCTTCGTCCGCCGGGACAGTTCCCCGGCGGTCCCGGCGGTCCCGGCGGTCCCGGCGGGGTGAGGGGCGCTCTGAAATCAAAGATCCAGACCTCCTCTGCTGACGAGCTGCGACGCGATGACGTTGCGCTGGATCTCGTTGGTGCCCTCGCCGACGATCATTAGCGGGGCGTCGCGGAAGTAGCGTTCGACGTCGAACTCGGTGGAGTAGCCGTATCCGCCATGAATGCGCACGGCGTTGAGCGCGATCTCCATCGCGGTTTCCGAGGCGAAGAGCTTGGCCATTCCGGCTTCCAGGTCACAGCGCTGTCCGGTGTCGGCGCGCTCGGCGGCGTGCAGGACCAGCTGGCGCGCCGCGGTGAGCCTGGTGGCCATGTCCGCGAGATAGTTGCCGATGGACTGGTGCCTCCAGATCGGCTTGCCGAAGCTCTCGCGCTCCTGGGCGTAGCGCAGGGCGTCCTCGAACGCGGCCCGGCCCACACCGAGGGCACGGGAGGCGACCTGGATGCGGCCGGTCTCCAGCCCCTTCATCATCTGCGCGAACCCGCGGCCTTCGACGTCGCCGAGCACCGAGGAGGCGGGGGTGCGGTACTCGTCGAAGGAAAGCTCGCAGCTCTCCACCCCCTTGTAACCGAGCTTGGGCAGGTCACGGGAGACGGTGAGGCCGGGTCCGTGCTCGACGAGCAGGATGCTCATTCCGCTGTGCGCGGGCCTGGCGGTCGGGTCGGTCTTGCAGAGCAGTGCGATGAGCTGGGAGCGACGGGAGTTGGTGATCCAGGTCTTGGCGCCGTTGATCACGTAGTCGTCGCCGTCCCGCCGGGCGAGGGTGGTCATGGCCTGCAGGTCGGAGCCGCCGCCCGGCTCGGTGAGCGCCATCGTGGCGCGGACCTCGCCGGTGGCCATCCGGGGTAGGTGGTGTTGCTTCTGCTCCTCGGTACCGAAGGTGGCGATGAGCTTCGCGACCACCGTGTGACCGCCCATGGCCCCGGCCAGGCTCATCCAGCCGCGGGCGAGCTCCTCGGTGACCATGACGTAACAGGCGGTGGAGACCGGGGCGTCGCCGTAGGGTTCGGGAACGGCGAGCCCGAAGATGCCGAGCTGTTTCATCTGCTCGATCAGCTTCTCCGGATACTCGTCGGCGTGCTCCAGTTCGCGGACGACGGGCCGGACCTCCCGGTCGACGAACTCCCGTACGGTCGCCACGACCGCCTGCTCCTCCTCGGACAGTGTTGCCACGTCGCTCTCCATCCGCTTGTGAGAGGGCCGCACGGTGCGGCCTCCTCAGCTGGTTTAACTTAAGATAGATTAGAATAATGCCAGACGGTGCTGTTCCGCGAGGCTGTGTGAATCGGCGAGGCACTGTGAAAGAGAGGTCGGCTGTGCGACTCGAAGAAGGGGAGCGGCTGGCGAGACAGCTGTACGAGGCACTGGCCGAGGGGGACCGGGATCGCCTCGCGGACCTGCTGCATCCCGGATTCGAGGGGCGCGCCACCGAAGGGCTGCCGCTGGATCTCGGTGGCGTGTACTCCGGGCCGAAGGCGATGCTCGGCGAGTTCTGGGGCCGGATCGGCAGGAACTTCGCGGCCCGGGCCGAGCCCACCGGGTTCCACCTGCTGGACGACGGCCGGCTGCTGGTGCTCGGCCGCTACACCGGTAGGGCCCGCGCGACCGGGGGTGAGCTCGACGCCGAGTTCACCCACCTGATCCGGTTCGCCGAAAGCCGCGTCGTCCAGCTCGTCCAGCTCACCGACAGCGCGAGGTGGGCGCGGGCGCTGGCGGAGGACACACCTCCCGGCGGACCCGGCCGGACCCCGGCGATCGCCGGGCGCGAACTCTCGGCCGTCGACTTCCAGGTCCACGACGGGCTGGCCGTCATCCGGCTCAACCGCCCTCAGGCCCGCAACGCCATCGACGAGGCGATGGCCGGTGACCTGTACGAGGTGGCGGTGCGATGCGCGGGTGACGAGAGCCTGCGCGCGGTGCTGCTGATCGGTGACGGGCCCGCGTTCACGGTGGGGGGCGACATCTCGGTCTTCGCGCGTGCCTCCGCGGCGGAACTGCCCGAACTGCTGCGCCGGATGACCGGCCCCTACCATGAGGCGCTGCGGCTGCTGAGCGGCCTCGACGCGCCGGTCGTCGCCGCGGTGCACGGCTCCGTGGCAGGTGGTGGCCTGGGGCTGGTGCACTGCGCCGACATCGTGCTGGCGGCCGAGGGCACCAGGTTCGCCCTGGGTTTCGGCGCCCTCGGGCTGTCCGGCGACGGCGGCGGCACGTGGTTCCTGCCCAGGCTGGTGGGCGCGCGGCGCGCGGCCGAGTGGTACTTCGAGCAGCGGGTGCTCGACGCCGCCGAGGCCGCCGACTGGGGGCTGGTGACCAGGGTGGTGCCCGCGGACGAGCTCGAAGACCAGGCGTGGCACACCGTGCGGAAACTGGCTTCCGGGCCCACCCGTGCCTACGCCGAGGTCAGGCGCCTGCTGCGCGACTCCTGGACCTCGGAGCTGTCCACCCAGCTCGGCCGCGAGACGGACGCGCTGGTCCGTACGGCCGCCACCGAGGACGCCTCGTCGGCGATCGCGGCCTTCGTCGACAGGAGCAGGCCGACGTTCCACGGGCGCTGAACCACCGGCGCGCGGCGAGCCGGCGAATCAGCCGGGTGTGCGGGGCCGCGCCGGACCGGCG
>NZ_JBFAOJ010000083.1:0-43764 GCF_040675205.1 Streptosporangium sp. NPDC049644
ACCGCGCCGGGCGGTTCGTAATCCCCGCACGGGACGCGGCCCTGCCCTCTCCGGGCCGCCGGGTGGTAGATGTGGGGGTGTTCACCGAGGCTGAGGCACGCGCCTACCTCAGCGCCAAGCTCGCCGTTCACGACCGGGTCGACAGCGACGCCGAGATCGACGCGCTGGCCGCCGACCTGGGATATCTGCCGCTGGCGCTGGCGCAGGCGGCCGCTTACCTGGTCGACGCGGGCCTGGATTGCGCCGGCTACCGGGAGCGGCTGGCCGATCGGCGCCGCAAACTGGCCGAGGTGGTACCCGAGGAGGACGCTCTGCCCGACGACCACCCCGCGATCGTGGCCGCGGCCTGGTCGTTGTCGATCGACCGCGCCGACCGTGCCCGGCCCGCCGGACTGGCCCGGCCCCTGCTGCAGGTGGCATCGCTGCTGGATCCGCACGGCATCCCGCAGGCCGCACTGACCAGCACCCCGGTGCTGGCCTACCTGGCAACCGAACGACATCCCCGAGCCACGAGGGAGGTATCGGCTGCCGACGCCCGCGATGGGCTGCGGGTGTTGCACCGCTTCAGCCTCATTAACCACGACCCCACCGCATCCTTTCAGGAGGTGCGGGTCCACCAGCTCATCCAGCGCGCCACCCGCGATACCTTCTCCGGTGCCGAGTTGGCCGCCGTCGCGCGTATCGCCGCCGATGCCTTGATGACGGTATGGCCGGATGTCGAACGCGATCAGGCCGGGCCCGTCTTGCGCGTCAACACCGCCACTTTGGGCACCCTCACCGGTATCGCCCTATGGGAATGGAACGATGAGGCACACCCGATCCTGTTTCGCGCCGCGAGCAGCGTCGGCGACAGTGGACAGGTTTACGCAGCCGCCGCCGAATACACCCGGCTGCATGCCACCGCCACCCAGCTTTTCGGCCCCGACCACCCCGACACCCTGACCAGCCGAAGCCACCTGGCGCGCTCGCGGGGGCAGGCTGGGGATGCGGCAGGCGCGGCCGCGGCTTTCGAAGACCTCCTCACCGACCGCCTGCGGGTGCTGGGCCCCGACCACCCCGACACCCTGACCAGCCGAAGCCACCTGGCGCACTGGCGGTGGCAAGCTGGGAATGCGGCAGGCGCGGCCGCGGCTTTCGAAGACCTCCTCACCGACCACCTGCGGGTTCTCGGCCCCGACCACCCCCACACCCTGACCAGCCGAAGCCACCTGGCGCACTGGCGGGAGCAGGCAGGACTCGTATAGACGGCCAGGTAGCGGAGGCGATCACACGGTGTTCTTGAGCTCCGCCTCGATCGCCGGCTCAATGCAACCGTTCCCATCGTTTCGCCGTCAGTAGTCGAGGGCGCGGTCGACCAGGTCGGCGACCTCGGTGGCCGAGGCGCGGAAGTAGCGGGCGGTGGTTTCGATGGAGGTGTGCCCGAGCAGGGCTTGGATCTGGGCGTGGTCGGCGCCGGCTTCGCGGAGCCGGGTGGCGTAGGTGTGGCGCAGCCGGTGCGGGCGTAGGCCCGGCAGGCCGGCGTCCTTGCCGACCGCGCGGACCACGTCGGTGACGCCGTCGACCGACAGCCGTCCGCGCTGTCCGGCTCACAGTCCTTCGCCGACCGTGTCCGCCAGGGCGGGCCGCGCGGCCAGCAGCTCGGCGCGCACCTTCAGCCAGGCGGTGAGGCGTTCGCGGGCCGGGACCGGCAGCGGGACGGTGCGCACCTCGTCGCCCTTGCCGTGCAGGCGGGCGGTTCCACTGCGCGCGGTGATCGCCACGTCGCCGACGCGCAGGCGCTGGCATTCCTCGGCGCGCGCCCCAGCCCCCAGTAGGACGGCGGTGAGGGCGGCGTCACGGGGGCCGCGCCGGTCGGCGGCGCGGCGGACCGCGTTCTCCTGCGCCCGCGACAACGCATTCGGAGCTCCAGGTTTGGGCACCCGGGCGCGCTTGACCGCCAGCCGCAGCACGGGTCCGTGTTCATACAGCAGCGTCACCGCGGCCAGTGCCTGGTTCACCGTCGCCGGCGACGCCCCCGCGGCCAGCAGATGCCGGCGCCAGGCAGTGACCGCGGCCTCGGCGCCGACCAGATCGACGAACGCATCCGCGTGCTCGGCGGCTCGCGCGAGCAGCCAGTCCCGGTAGGCCAGCGCCTGGAGCCGGTAGGCGGTCACGGTGTTCTTCGCGAGCGCGCACCGATCGAGATACGTGCCGAACGCGGCCAACGCCACCTCTGCGGCGGCCGTCACCGCCCCTGCCTCACGACCGGGCCGGAGCACCACCACATTGCCGACTTGGGAGTCGCCCAGATCGGCAACGCGGTTGTCGACTCGGCTGCCGTCTCGCTCACCATCGTGATCGTCAACCTGGCTGCCGGTCTCGCCGCCGCCGTCGTCGTTGTTGATCTTGTTGCCGGTGCTCGTGGTCACCCTCCGGGCTTCTCTCCTTCTTATCCGGGGAGTTTTTCCGGCGTTAGCCCGGCCGCTGCCCGGTGGTTATCCGGGGAGCTCCTATCGAGACTCCCCGGATAATGAAACTTATGCAGGGAGCTGTAGGGCGATAGGGCGGGAGTGTATATCAACGGGCCGTTGACACACCGACCCGAGTGGAGAGTCGGCTCGCGGAATAACACGCCAAGATCAAGAACTTTTTGAACCTGCGATGCCGACTTCAGCCCGATCTCCATCGCTGCTGCGGAGATGAGGCATGCTGGCAGCGGATCGTAACGATCACACGACGGGCGAGCACAGGGCGAAGCGGATCGGCTGGGATGGAAAGATGCGCCTGTCCCACCGCTATACCCCCGCAGTTCCACTCGCCGACGCCAATCTCGTTCCGGCCGACCTGACCATCTCAGGTGCAACAGCCAAGCCGGTGGCGCCACCAGCGTTACGTACGCCGTGGGCCGCAGCCTGGTGGATCGTTCCGGCCGCCTTGGCGGTTGGCGGCGCAGCGTTCGCGATGGCTTGGTGGCTGTTGAGCAGTCTGCCACCGCTACCGAAAGCGGCCGAGGAAGCCGCAGCCCGCCAGGGTGCGATCCAGACTGCCTTGGCCCTGGGCGCGGGGATCGGTGCGGCCATTACCGTGATGCTTGCCTTCCGCCGTCAGCGTCACCAGGAGCATGCCGCGCATGTCACGGCGTATCTGACCGAGCGAAACGCTCAGCTGACCGAGCAGATCGCCGAGCGCAATGCCCGCTTGGCTGAACAGGTCGCCGAGCACAACCGCCAAGATGCCACCGAACGCCGGGTAACGGAGCTGTACACCAAGGCCGTTGAGCAACTCGGCCACGCAGGCGCTGCCGTCCGGCTGGGCGGGCTGTATGCCTTGGAACGTCTGGCTCAGGGCAACCCCGAGCACCGCCAGACCATCGTCAACGTGATCTGCGCCTATTTGCGCATGCCGTACGCCCTGCCCATCCTGCCTGAGCCGGTTGACCCGGCTCGAGAACGGGCTGAGGCTCTACGTGATGCCCGCCGGCGTCACCAGGCTCTACGCGCCACCGCCCGAGGACGGGTGATCGCGCCCACTTCATCTGCACCCATCATCGGCGACTCTGCGGTCAAGGACGCAGAGGGAGAGCGGCAGGTCCGGCTCACCGCCCAGCGCATCCTGGCCGAGCACCTACGCGACGACCGCGCTCCCGAGGACCGGGACACGACCCCTGCCGAACCCCGGTTCTGGGAGGGCATGCGTCTCGAGCTGACCGGCGCTACCCTCATCGACCTGGACTTTCACTACTGTCATGTCACCGAAGCCTGGTTCGATAAGGCGACCTTCACCGGGAACGCCACGTTCTACGGATCCACCTTCACTGGCGACGTCAAGTTCAATGGGTCCGTGTTTACCAAGGAAGCTGGGTTCGACAGAGCAGTCTTCATCGGGGAAGCCAGCTTCAACAGGGCGATTTTTACCAAGAACGCCAAGTTCGACAGTGCGATCTTCAATGAGGACGTCACGTTCAACGGGGTGACCTTCACTAGGGACGCCATGTTCGACAAGACAACCTTCACCAGGGACACATGGTTCGATGCGGCAACCTTCACCAGGGACGCCGTATTCAGCAGGGCAGTCTTCACCGGATACGCCGGATTCAGCAGAGTGACCTTCACCAGAGAAGCCTGGTTCGACGGAACGATCTTCACCGGGACCGTCACCGCCACGACCTTCGTGTTCAACAAAGTTCGGCTCTTGGAGCCGGACGGCATGCACCACTGGCCGGAAGGCTGGACAGTCATTCACCGGCCCGATGGCTCTGGGACGCTCCAATGGGATGACACCGAACCGTCGACACCGGAAGCCAAGGGCTAACTCGTCCAGTCGGCGCGCGGACGTCGGGGAACACAGCGGCAAGGCCGCGCGTAGCCGCAGCGAGACAGGAAAGTACTCACTGGGTGCGATGAAGGTCCGCTGCGCCACCGTCGCCGACGATCGAGGGGAGCGGTGAGCGACCGCGTACACGAGTTCGCCTGCCATCGCCTGCGCCCGGTTCGGCGACCCGAGTGTCCGATCACAATTGGCCATCGCTGACGGTCATCACGCCGTGGAGACTAGGCGAACCGATCAACCTGGAGGGATGAGGTGGCGGTCGGTTTTCTCCTGGTTCGCGCTCGCGGTGCTGGGCGTAGTTCTGGTCGCAGGACTGGGGTGGATGCTGGGTCCAGGGGCGGCATGGGTACTGGACATAGACGGCGTGACCGGGTTGCGGGGCAAGGAACTGGCCGAGGCACTGGACGCGGTTCGCAATCGTGCCTTGTCTATCGGGACCGGGTTGTTGGCCGCCGCAGCGATCTACTACACCGCCACCAACGCCGCTTCGGCCCGGCGCAGCGCCCAGGCCGCTCACGACGGTGTGGAAGCGGCCCGCCGCTCAGCTGAGCTCAACGAGCAGGCGCAATTGCGCATCTTTGAACTCACCGAGCAAGGTCAGCGGCGCACCCATGAGCTGACCGAACGCGGCCAGCTCACCGACCGCTTTACCGCTGCGGTCGCCCAGCTCGGCGATTCCTCCCCGGCCGTTCAACTCGGTGGGGTCCACGCTCTGGCCGGACTGGCCGACGACGCTCCCACCCGCCAACTCCGTCAGACCTGCATCGACGTGCTGTGCGCCTACCTGCGCATGCCCTACGCCCCTGACCTCGGCGCCGACGGTACCTCGGCAGAACGTTTGGCCTTCGCCGGCCTGCGCGAGGTTCGCCATACCATCATCCGAGTTATCGGCGCCCACCTCCGCAAAGACGCCACCACATCTTGGCAAGGCCACACCTTTGACTTCACCGGAGTCATCTTCGATGGCGGCGATTTCCGCGGCGCGGTGTTATCCGGCGGCGTGATCGACTTTCGTGAGGCGAAGTTCACCAGTGGCAAGGTCTATTTCAGTGATACGCAGCTCTCCGGTGGCGCCCTCTACTTCGACGGCGCGCAGTTCGCCGGCGGCGAGGTCTACTTCGATGGCGCGCAGTTCGCCGGCGGCGAGGTCACCTTCGACGGTGCGCAGTTCACTGGCAGCGACGTCATCTTCGACAGCGCGCAGTTCACTATCGGCACGATCACCTTCAACCGCGTGCGATTCACTGAAGGCACGCTCGCCTTCGACAACGCGCAGTTCACCGGGAGCACAGTTGCCTTCAACGGCACACGCTTCTCCGACGGCGACGTCACCTTCGACTTGGCAGAGTTCTCCAGCGGCGTGGTCGACTTCCGTGAGGCGAAGTTCACCGGCGGCACCCTCACCTTTGACAGCGCACGGTTTTCCGGCGGCACAGTCGGCTTCGACCACACGAAGTTCTCCGGCGGCAAGATCGGTTTTGACTGCGCGGACCTCTCCGACGGCATGATCACTTTTGACGGTGCCCGGTTCTCCGGCGCTGTGATCGACTTCGACGACGCGAAGTTCTCCGGCAGCGTGGTCGACTTCCGCACGGTACGCGACTGGTCACATCCGCCGGAGCTACGGAAACCAGCGCCGATCGGTGTGCTGCTTCCTGCCTGGCTCGGTACCGCGACATTGGAATAGAGCACGCAGGCAGCTAGCGCATGTTCGGCGTCCCGGACGGCATGCGGGTGGTGGCCATGGAACACCCCGCCCGGGCGCCGCGCGTCAGGCTCGTGATGGCCGACCGCACCCCCGAACTGGTGCTGGCTCGCGCCCTGCTGGAGGCCACCCGCGACCTTGACCTGCGCGACACCTTCGACCGCATGCTCCACGACCACTTGAGCCGATAGCGAGCACCCCCGGCCGCCCAAGGTGATCGGTAGCCAGTCACTGACATCGAATCCACGCGCAACAACCTTCAAGCAAGATCTTTCAGAAACCACTATTTCAACGCTGCTATCACCATCTCTAATTGCGATCTACCTAATATCAACACAACCTGTCATAATTCCTTACAAGATCAATTCAAGACTTAGACCGAAGGTATCTGCGATACATCTTGGGCTGCTCCCGCCATCAGCGGCCCTGCCATCGTCGCTACCGCCACCGTCTGGACGGGGGTCGCATGGCCTGGGTGAATGTGCTCGGTCCCTGCATGGAGCAGGTGGATTATCGATTACGGGAGGGCGCCGGTTGTGGCGTGCCATATGCGGGCGAGCGCGGTCACGACCCCAGCGAGGAACTGGATGAGCAGCTGAGCTACCGGCTGGGCGGTGAGCGCGGGCTGGTGTGGATCGGTGAGGGTCTGCGTGAGGTGGGCATCGTCCCGGGCACTGCGCTGACGGCCGACCAGCACGGCATGGCGCGGGCGTTGATGAACGGTGAGGACCCGATTACCGACGAGCTGCTGATGAAGGCCAAGCATGTCGTCGATCCACGCGGCAAGCTGCCTGCGGCGCCGCTTGGGGAGGCGCTGGAGGCTACCGCAGCCAAGCGCGGTACCACTGTGGAGGGCCTGTTGGCCGCCCGCCCGGCGATGGTCAAGCGGGCGGCTCAGATGGCACGCGGTATCGCTCGGCAAGGCGAGGCGCACCTGGTGCGCATTGATGATCTGGACCAGTTGGCCTTCGCTGCCGGTGTCGACCTGGCCGAGGTGTACGAGCGAGAGGAATTGGCGTACGCGCGTAAGTGGCGCGACGCACGGGTTCGCATCGGCAACCGCGGCTATGACTTGACTCTTGACGTGACCAAGAGCGTGTCGGTGCTGATCGGGCTGGCCGATCCCAGCTTCGCGGCGGGACTGGAGGGCGTCGCCGCTGAAGCGGTGTTCGAGACGGTCGCGGCGGTTGAGCAGTGGGTGGGCTACGGTCAGCGAGGTCACCAGGGCGACGGCCGGCTGGCTGAGCAGATGGGCACGAGCGGGTTACTCGGCTGGGTGATGACGCACCGAACCGCGCGTCCGGTGGGGGCGTCGGCGCCGGATCCGCATTGGCATGCGCACGTGGTGATCGTAAACGCAGCGCGCGGGTTGGATGGGAAATGGTCGGCGGTCGCGTCCGGAGGACGGGACTTATACCGGCACGCGCACGCCGCCGACGCCTTCTTCAAGGCGCGAGTGCGCCGAGTAGCGATTGAGCGCTACGGCATCGCCTGGACCCGGAGCCCGGAGACCGGAGAGTGGGAGATCGCGGCCATCCCAGCCGCGGTGCGGACGTTGTTCTCCAAGCGTGACGGCCAGGTGAAGCAGGTACTGACCAAACTCGGCTTCGCCGCTGGGGAGGCCTCTCGGCGGGCCAAGAAGGTGGCCTCGGCCGAAAGCCGCCAGCACAGAACCGACCCCGGGCAAGCCGAGTTACGCGCCGACTGGCACAACCAGCTCGAAGCGGCCGGCGTGGACCCGGTCGCGCTGGTCGCAGCCTGCCGTAGCGGCGCACCGTTGCCCGCGCGGCCTTCTCCGGCGGAGATCGCGGCGTGGATCTGGCGGACGGAGGGCGGGTTGACCGCGCATCGCAAGGAGGTGTCCCGGGCCGCTGTGCTGGCTGCGGTCCTGGACGCGCTCCCCGACGGGGTGGCTGATCTGGCCGAGGCCGAGACGCTGGTCGATGAGGTGTTGGCGCTGGCTCCAGCGGTGCGGCTGAGTGATGCCGGGGCGCGTCATATGGCCAACTCCGCTCGCTACACCAGCACCGACATCCTTGCCGCCGAACAGGCCCTGCTGGCCATCGTGCGCCGCCGCTACAACGGCGGCGTGGCCGTGCTGGACGCTGATGCCGTCCGCCTGGCCCTGGACACCTTCCAGGTCGGCCACCAGATGGCTTTCACCGGCGAGCAACGAACTGTGCTGGAACGCGTCCTGCGCGCCGGGCACGGGGTGGAGGCGATCATCGGCGTGCCCGGCGCGGGCAAGACCACGTTGATGGCCGCCGCCCGCGCCGCCTACGAGAGCCGTGGCCTGGTGGTCCGGGGCGCGGCCACCGCGGCGATCGCCGCCGCCACTCTGCGCGCCGAATCCGGCATCGGCACTGACACGATCGCCACCTGGCTGCTGCGCATCCAGCGCGGGCGGGGGTTGGCCGGGGTGGACGCGCTGGTGGTCGACGAAGCCGCCATGGTCGACGACCGCCAGTTGGCCACTCTCCTGGACGACGCTGAAAGGCACGGCACCAAGGTGGTGCTCCTCGGGGACCCCAAGCAACTGCGCGCGATCGGCGTGGGCGGTGGATTCGCCGCCATCCACCGCCAGGTCGACGGGCTGGTGCTGCGGCAGAACCGCCGCCAGTGCGACCCCCTCGAACGCCAAGCCCTGGAGTTGTTTCGAGCCGGCCAACGCCGCCAGGCCCTGCATACCTGGGCCTCAGGCGGCCACGTACACGCCGAGGCAGGAGCCGACGACACAATGGCCCGGCTGATCGCCGACTGGGCCGGCGCCCGGCAACCGTACCGGGGCGTCGAAGGGCCGGGCGTGCATGACGAACTGGCCGACCTGCTGGTGCTGGCAGGAACGAACGAGGCTGCCAACCGGCTCAACCTGGCCGCCCGAGCGATCCGCCGCGAACTGGGCGAGCTGTCCGGCCCTGAACGCCTCTACCACCTGGCCGGCGGCTCAAGCATCGCCCTGGCCGTCGGGGACCACGTACGGGTACGCAAGAACGACTACCGCACCCGCCGCGGCGAAGGCCCGGTGGACGTTCTCAATGGCTACCGCGGCCATGTCACCGCCATCGATAGCAGGCGGGGCGTACAGGTCGAATGGCGTCAGGCTGGGCTGGATGGAGCCGCACTGGTACATGAATGGGTCAGCCCTGCCTACATCGCGGCTGGTGGTCTGTCGTACGGCACCGTGATGACCGTGGCTTCCGCCCAAGGCCTGACCGGTCGAAACACGTTCGTCTACGGTTTGGGCCTGGACCCGAACAGCGCGTACACGGCCTTGAGCCGCGATCGGCACAGTGCCCACCTGTACCTACCTCTTGAGCTCCTGGAAAGCGACGCCGACCGGCTTCGCCACGGCCCAACCCGCGGCCCGGCCGACGAACTGCAGCGCGCCCTGGCCGCCTACGCCACGGCCCTCTGCGGCGACCGCGCCGACCAACTTTTGACTCCCGAACCCGAACCCATCGCCCACCAGACACGCCTCATCCCGTCTGTCCAAGCAGACGCGTCTCCATACGCCGAGTTCGAGCGCGCCCAAGCCGAGGTGCAGGCCGCCGATCGCGCGGCTCGCATCACCGTGCAGCGCGCCCGCGTTCTGCAGTCCCTCACCAACTCCCCCTACGGTGTCGGGTTGGCCGACGACGCCGAGCTGAGTCACCGCATGAGCCGACTCGGGAGACAACTCGACACGACGGTCGCCGAGGCCAGAGCCGCCGAACAGATCGCTCAGCGCCTGGCCGCTGATGGCGGAGGCCCACACGAACGCTGCCTGCTGGCCGAGCGCGCCGACATTGAGGAGCAGACCAGCCGGATTGAGACGGCCGAGGCTGCCGCCCTCCAGCTCCAGCAGGCACGCCAGGCGGTCATCGAGGGCCGCCAGCGCCTGACTGAGCTGCGCCGGCAAGAGCATGCCGTCAAGGACGAATTGGCCAGCCTGCGCCCGTGGCAGCGAGGCCGTCGCCGAGACCTGACAGCCGAGCTTATCGACCTACACGAAAGCGAGGAGCGCATAACCCAGCACCTCGCGCCGATCCGTGCCCACGGCCCGGTCTTGGAAGAGTCCGCTCGCCAGACCGCCGCACAGGCCCCGCCGGTTGGCACTTGGCCGCACCTGCGCCGCCGCCACGCCGAACTGTTGCACTCCTTCGACATCAGCCTGCAGGCTGCCCGAGACAGCGACGTCGACATTGTCAAGATGCGCGCCCAAGGGCTTCGCCAAGCTCATAAGGCCGCTCAGCACGAACTCACTACGATCCAA
The DNA here is from genome assembly GCF_040675205.1 of Streptosporangium sp. NPDC049644. Lineage (NCBI taxonomy): Bacteria > Bacillati > Actinomycetota > Actinomycetes > Streptosporangiales > Streptosporangiaceae > Streptosporangium > Streptosporangium sp. NPDC049644. Next base: position 10,266 of record NZ_JBFAOJ010000083.1, read on the forward strand.
CGCGAGATCATGCGCCGCGCCGACCTGCCACCTGACCAGCGCGACCTCGAACGAGCCGTCCGAGCCGAACAGGCCACAGCAAAGCGACCGGACGCTCAGCCGCCCCACAGCCGCATCAACCAGCGTGGCCCCTCCCAGGCATACCAGCCACCGACCAATCGCAGTCGCAGCGATCTTCGTCGTGGACCTGGCTTCAGTATGTAAGTACGGAAGCGTAGGCGCCGCCCGGCGCGGGAGAGCGTCACTGGAGGGCAGACCAAGTAAGCCGGAAGGGTGCGGCTCCTTCTGAGGGAGTGGCTGAGCTGGGAGTTCGTGGTTCGGGCCTGGTTGGGCGAGGGATCACGTCCTACCGTCTGAGGCGAGGCGGTGGTGGCGATGGGCTCGTTGCTTGAGGAACTGGCGCGGCGGGAGGCTACGGCTCGGCGTCGGATCGAGGGGCTGCGACAGCAGGTCAGCGAGTCGACCGAGCGGCTGGGGGCCGAGGAGGCCCGGTTGTCTCGCCTGGTGGTCACGCGCGAGACGGTTGAGGAGATCCTTGGTGAGGCCGCCTCGCTGGTCGAGGAGCCCGATGAGGAGGGCAGCCCGGCTGACGCGGCGGGGGCGGAGGAGGGGCCGCCGGAGGTGGTGCGGTTGGGGGTGGTGACGGTGCCGCGGTGGCGTTCGGGGATGGGGACGAAGGTGTTGCCGCAGGCGTATCGGGATGCGGTTGAGATCTTGGTCGATGGGGGCGGGCCGATGCGGGCGGGGCAGCTACTGGTGGCGATGGGCCTGCAGGATGCGGCCTCGACGCGGGAAGGGCTGCGGTCGAAGCTGAAACGGCTGGTCGAGCGCGGTTGGCTGGAGGAGGTGGGCGCTGGCTTGTTCAGGGTGACCGAGCAGGTGACCGGCCGCGCGTCGAAGAGGGGACCGGCTGGTTCAGGTGACGGCATCGGGTCCTCACCGCCGCAGTGATTGCGGCGGGGCTCTCCTGCTAGGGAGGTTCGAAGGTGCCAACCAGTCGAACCGGCCCACGAGAAGAGCCCTGCGGTGGAACCGTACTGTGCAGATGCAGCCGCTGACGTCTTTGCAGCGGCGATCAGAACCTTCAACTGTCTACTCCGACAGCTCGCCGGCCCCCAGGCCGTGTCCTGGACGCATGATCGGCTTGAGGAGGTGATCGAGCAGCAGGGCCGTGAGCTGCTGCGGCTGTTGTTGCAGGCCCGTCTGGATCTGCGGGCGCTACGTGAGCAGGACGCCGTCGCCGAGGCCGGGATCGGCAGGGCCGCGGTGGTAGGAGCCGACGGCCTGCCGCGGCGGCGGGTGGAGATGCGGCATCACCGGCTGCTGGCCACCGTCTTCGGGACGGTGACCGTGACGCGGTGCGCCTGGCGTGCTCCCGGCCTGCCGAACGTCTATCCCGCGGACATGGCGTTGTCGCTGCCTGCGGGGCGCCACAGCCACGGACTGGCCCGCCTGGCGGTGGCCGAAGCGGTCCGCGGTTCGTTCGACGCCGCTCACGCCGCGATCACCGCTCGGTGCGGGAACGTGCTCGGCAAACGGCAGCTGCAACGCCTCGCGCAGACCGCCGCCGTCGATATCGACGCCTTCTATCAGCAGCGCACCCCCGTGCCGCGCACCCGTGAGGAGCTGCTGGTGCTCAGTTGTGACGCCAAGGGCGTGGTGATGCGGCCCGAGGCGTTTCGCCTGGCCACCGCGAAAGCGGCTGCCCGAGCCACCCGCACGTTCCGGACCCGCCTTGCGGCCGGTCAGAAGTCGTGCCGCAAGCGGATGGCCACTCTCGGTGCCCTCTACGACGCCGAGCCCGCGCGGCGTCGCCCGCACGACGTGGTCGCCCTGCCCGGCGGACGCACCGGCGAACGCAGGCCACGGCCAGGACCTCACGCGAGCGGGAAATGGCTGTGCAGCTCGGTGATCAACGACCCGGATGAGGTGATTGCCGCCCTGTTCGACCAGGCCGAAGCCCGCGATCCCCGCCATGCTCGCGTCTGGGTCGTGCTCGTCGACGGCGCCCGCCACCAGCTCGACCTCATCCGCGCCGAGGCCATCCGCCGCAGCGTGGCCATCAACATCGTCATCGATTTCATTCACGTCATCAAAAAGCTCTGGGCCGGCGCGTGGTGCCTGCACCGGCCAGCCGATCCTGCAGCCGAGGACTGGGTCGCCACCCACGCCTTGGCCCTCCTGGCCGGACACACACGCGAGGTCATCACCGATCTCGATACCCAGGCCGCGCAACTGCCCGCCGACCGGCGAGAGGGCATCGACACCTGCATCCGCTATCTGACCGACCACGCAGAGTTTCTCCGCTACGACCAGGCCCTGGCCGCTGGATAGCCCATCGCGACCGGCGTCATCGAAGGCGCCTGCCGCCACCTCATCGCCGACCGCCTCGATATCACCGGCGCCCGCTGGGGCCTTGCCGGAGCCGAAGCCGTCCTGAAGCTCCGCGCCCTCATCACCAACAACGATCTGCCCGAATACTGGCGCCATCACCTCGGCCAAGAACATCAGCGCGTCCACGGCCAGCACGACTACGAGCTCATCACCTGATCAGCTCGGTCCCTCGAAAGGAGCCGTACCCAACCCGATCTCGGGCTCGGTGAGGTAGGTGACCAGGGGCTCGGTCGAAGCGTTTGGGCAGGATGGCCATAATTTCCAGACCTGCGGTGGATGGCATGATGAAGCGCGACGATACGGCCCAGGGAGTGGAGCACGTGGCAGTGGATCTTTCCGTGGTTGAGGATTTCTGCACTACGTTCACAACCCACAACGACGTTGAAATTGTCGCGTCGCTGATCGGCGCAGTCCCTCTGGCGGTGGACTACCGTTCCCCAGAGGCTCTCACCTCGAGCACCGCCACCATCGTCCGCTGGGGCGACGGGATCCTGATCGCACAGCCCTACTATGGCGACGAATGTGCCCGCCAAGAGGTCATGAGCGCCCTGTCACGCCATGGCCACTTGGCCGTCTGCGTGGTGTGGGGAATCTCGCTCTCTCCCTGGGGGAAGAACTACTCCAGGATGGACCCGTGGCATACGGCGGGTGCATCGATGGCCTACTTCGCCTACGCCGCGAGCGGGAGACTGGAGGTCGGGTTCGACCCTTATGACTTCGACAGAGCCGACCCGTCCCTCCGCTGCGGCTGGAATACCGGGGCGGTCGACGCCTACCTGCACGACCTGGACTTCAGCCTTCTTACGGTCGCGACACAGCGGTCTGGGAGGGGTTCGAGGCCGGGCCGGCGCATCATTCCCCGGCACAAGTACGCCTGCGTCACTTTGATGGAACGCATCGCGGGCGCCACCTTTCCGGCGGGTGTCGAGCCGGATTCGCCCGGTGCGGGATTCACCATCGCCAGCCCGTTACCAGCCATGAGCGATGCCGAGTTCGCTCACTTCATGGGTCCGCCGCAGAGCTGAGGCTTGCGTCGCCGGCTCCATGCAACCGATGAAGCCGGCGACGCCCGTCCTGGAAAAGCGGTGTCAGCCTACGACGTAGGCTCCGCACCTGGGGATATGAGAACCCAGAAGGGGTCTTCCTCAAGAAGCCTGTATCGCTGGTAGAACCATCTCAAGGCCGTGCCCGCACTGCCGTTGTGCGGCTGCGACAGGTACTTGTAGCTGATATTCGCCGTGAGCTTCCCGGCATCGTTCCTTCCGGCTCCTTCGTAGGCACTGGCGAAGGGATACTCATCGCATTGCTGGTTGGCGCCCCTCGTGAGCAGCGCGCACGCCTTATCCTTCTCCCTGGTGTTCTCCGCGGCGAGAGGGTCGTCTTCCCAAATCCTGTGCAGCGAAGCGCCGCGGCCCGCATCACCGCTTACGATGTACTCCAGGAAGTCTCCCGGGATCACCTTGCTGGTGTTGGCGAAGGCGCTTTTGATATGACGAGCGACCTCTCCGTGGTTCACGCTCTTTTCGTAGTAAGTGATGAACCTGTTCCCCTTGCCCAGGATGCAGCCCCCGTAATGGGTCCGGTACCTGGGCGAGGTGTCGCACATCACCTCCGGCTCCTTGTGGAAGTTCTTGACGTCGTCATCCTTCAGGAGCTTACCGTTGAGAGATCCGCCGACTTCGATGTACGGGGCTATCTTGCAGGTGCCGACCATGTCGGGCGCGGTGCTGGCGGCGGTACTGGACTTGATTCTGAAATGTGCGTAGGGGTCCGACTTCCAGGCCGCGCGCGACGCTTTTCTGAAAGAGGGCCCGTCGACTGCACAGACGCCAGGACCGGGGTCGCCCGCCGTCGTGATGTTGGCATTCAGCATGATGTCGTTGTCGTTGACGCTGACGCCCTCGGGCTCAATCTTGTACCAGACGTCGATGTCGCGGCTGTGCCTGCCGGGGGCATCCCAGGCCTGGGCCAAGTAGTTCCCGATGCGAGTGAGAATCACCGTGGTGGCGGTGAACTGCGTGAATCCCGCAGGGATCCTCGTCTTCACGCCATCTACGATGACCACGCGGAAGAGGCTGACCCCGTAGGTCCAGGTGTAGCACCACGTGAAGGGCCGATATTGATCGTGGAGAACGGGGCGGGGCGGGACACCCTGCCAGCCTTCGTCCCGGCAGATCTCAGTCGTGATGTGCTCCAGATCGAAAGAGGCCGCAGCCGCACCAGTGGACTGGGTCACTCGCTCGCTGCTGGGAACGGACTGGCCGCCACCAGCGGTATTAATCCTGGCGGTGTGCCAGGTGGTCCAGACGCCGTTGACACCTGCGGCAGTGGCGCGGGCGCGCCATCTCACCGTCTCGCCGTCCCGCAACTTGCCCTTGGGGACCTGCAGAGATACCCGGGTATCGTCGGGCTTGGCGGTGACCTCGCCCGACCAGATCAGCCGCTTGTCCGTGGTCACCTTGTCCGCCTTGACGGACTTGGTGGGCTTGCCGGCGATCTCCACTTCCACCTTCGCCTCGCCGTCGCGCCCGGCGGACAACCAGGTGGTCAGGCGGGGGGTGAGGGTAGAGACGACGCTGACACCGTCCACGGTGCGGGCGCCGTCCACCGTCAGTTTGCCGATCGCGGCAGCAGCGTCCGCGGCAGCGTTCATGCGCCGCTGTTGAGCCGCCATGCCGGCCGCGGCGGCGCCGACGGGAGTGTTCATATCGGCCTGGATCTCGGTCGCGCTCTGGGCGCGGTTGTAGACGCGTACCTCGTCGATCTGGCCGTTGAAGAACTCGTCCCAGGCGTTGTTGCCGCCGAGTCGCAGTACACCGCCGTCGTCGATGAGGTCGCCGCCGATCGCTTCCTGGTTGAGCAGAGTGCCGTTGACGTACAGGGTGGCCGTGCTGCCGTTATAGGTGACTGCCAGGTGAGTCCACTGGTTCAGTGGCAGTGCGCTTTCTCCTGCCACCTCCGCGCCACTCTCGGCCAACTGCAACCAGCCCAGGGGGACTGAACCGTTGGAGGAGTACAGGCCGTAGCTGCCACCTTCGGCGAGTTCCTTCATAAGTACGGTGCGCCAGTTGTTGTTTGCCGCCGGCCGTACCCATGCCGAAAGGGTCAGTGCGTTCGTCAGGCGCAGTGACTCGGCGTGCGGGACGGTCACCCAACTGGAGGAGCCGTTGAACGACAGCGCCGTGCCATGCTTGCCGGTCGTCCAGGTGGTGTCGGTGGCTGCTCCGGTGTTGTTCTGCCCGGAGGAATCTCCGACGGTCGTGCCCGTGCCTTCTTCCATGCCGTAGGCGGCCACCAGTCCCGGCACCGGGGTGGGGGTGGGGTCAGGCGTGGGGGTGGGCGTGGGGGTGGGGGTGGGGGTGGGTCCTGGGGTGGTGGAGCCGACGGGGGTGTTCATGTCGGCTTGGATCTCGGTCGCGCTTTGGGCGCGGTTGTAGACGCGTATCTCGTCGATCAAACCGCTGAAGAACTCATCCCAGGCATCGTTGCCGCCGATCCGCAGCGGGCTGTCGTCGTTGTAGAGGCTGCCGGTGAGCGCGCTCTGGTTTGCTTGCTGGCCGTTGACGAACAAGCGCAAGGCGGAACCGTCGTAGGTGAGCGCCACGTGGCTCCAGGTGTTGACCGGCAACGGCGAGATTCCGTTGACGGTCGCATTGGTCACCGGATCGGTCTGCACCCAGCCAGATGGGACCGAAGCGCTGTTGGCCGCGTACAGGGTGTGCGTGACGGCGTCGAACTCCAGTTCCTTACCCACGATGGGGCTCCAGGCGGCTACCGTGTCCGGGTTGACCCAGGCCGACAGCGTCATCCCAGTCGTCAGGCGCAACGACGCGGCATCTTGGACGGTGACCCAGCTGGAGGAGCCGTTGAACGACAGGGCCTTGCCGTACTTGCCGTTGGCCCAGCTGGTGCTCGCGCCGGTACCGGTGTTGTTCTGTCCGGAGGAGTCGGCCACGCTCGTGCCCGATCCCTCGTTCATGCCGTAGGCCGCCACCAGTCCTGGAATCGGCTGCGGTGTGTCCGCGCCCGTGGTGAACGACCAGGTGTAGGGCGCCATGACGTTGTCCGCGGCATCCTTGGCGCCGCTGACCTCGACCTGGTACGTCTTCTGTGCGGCGAGTTTGGATGTCGGTGTGAACGTCCATTCGGCATCGGTGCCGCTGCCCTGCAGCGTCCCCTGCACCGCGGCGCCCGCCGGGTCTTTGACGGTGAGCTGTACCTGGGACACCGCCTCGTTGAACGTCGCCTTCACCGCAATGTTCACCGACACATTCGTGGCACCACCGGCCGGTTCAGTTGCGGCCACGGTCGGTGGGACGGTATCGGGTTCTCCTGTTGTGAACGACCAAGAATGGGGTGCCATCTCGTTACCGGCCTGATCCTTCGCGCCGCTGACCTCCGCGCGGTAGGTCATTCTGGCGGCCAGCCGATTGAGTGGTGCGAACTCCAGCAAGGTCCCCCATGTGTCCAGGTCCCCTTGCCCCTCGACCGGGTTTCCCTGGTCGTCCTTGAGGGTGAAGACGGCTCCCGTGACCCGCTCGTCGAAGCGGACCATGACGCGGGACGATGTTGAGGTGTTCGTCTCGCCCGTGCTGGGGACCGTATGGGCCACCTGCGGGGGAGTGGTGTCTGTTTGAGGCTCACTTTCGAGCGGGGGTTCGGCGGGAAGGTCGTCGGCCTTCATCTCGAAGGGGTTGACCACCTGGGTCTGCAGCGCCTGAAGCTGCTGACGGCTCACCGGTTCCACGGGCACGGGCTCGGGATAGGTCTCCACTTTCCAGGCGACTGCCTGCTCATAGGAGGGAGGCTCCGCCAGCGGTGGACCGTTGTGGCGGAAGATCACCGTCTCGATCTCGGGCTCTGCCGGGATGTATTCGATCATGAGGGTGGGTGGGTGGCGGTAGCCCGGGTAGGGGTCGCCGCTGTGTTCGCTGGAGTAGTACTGGCGCCAGTTGATGGTCGCGCTTTCGCTGACGGCCCGTAGCACCATCCCGTGGTTAGGCTGGTCCTGTTCGATCCAGGCGCGGGCCATACCAGTAACCCGGTGCACCAGCTGCTCCTCCTTGGCGCACCAGCTGGCGGGGTCGGCCTCATAGTTGTAACCGGCCGTGTTCGCGCCTTGCAGGGTGCTGGAAAACGAGGGTTGCCTGGACCAGCTCAAGTTGTTCGTGGTGCCGTTGAGGGTCCAGGCGGAGGTGACCTGGGCGGCCGCGATCGACCCAAGGTTGTTGCCGCACAGCTGGCCGTTGGGGCCGCCGGACTTGTAGTTCCACACCCACAGGTCCGCATCCACCACGGTGGCGCCTTCGAGTGCCGGATCGTCGGTGTCGAACTTCAGGTACACCCGGGCGATGTCGGCGCTGGTGGAGGTGGTGCCGACGCGCAGCCAGCCGGCCGCGGCGTTGTTGGTGCTGGGGCTGTTCTTGCTGACCCAGGCGTCGTCGGGTTCTCCGCCGCCAAACCATTCGGAGGCGGCGGCGATCGTCACCGGGTAGGTCACCGCGGTGTCGGCCAGGAACTTCTCGTCCGGGGTGAACACCAGCTCCGACGTCGTGCCGGAGGTCTCCACCCGCGCGTCGACCGGCGAGGTCTTGCCCTCGTCGGGGGAGGCCTCCACCTTGGCATCCATGGCGGTCAGCACGATCGGCGCCGCCGCCGCCTTGCCTTTGGCGTCCTTGAGTTGCGGCAGGCCGTCGGAGGTCGTGCCGAACGTGGTGCCTTCGGGCAGGGTGAGGGGCAGGCGCACGGTCACCGGGCCGGCCGGGCGCTGCCGGAAGACCACCTGGGAGATGAACCCATCTGCCTGGGCCTGCACGACCAGGTCCGCCCCCGGCGCGACGGCGTCAGGGTAGGTGACCGTGCTGCCGGAGATCTTCGGCTCCGGCAGCGCCCGGGTGGTTTTCAGGCCGGTCGTGCCCTGCTCACCGTCCGCCGACACCAGGTGTTTGCTACCGCGTCCGCCGAGGGTCAGCGGGCTTTTGACACGCGCGGCCTGGAGCTTGCCGTCGCGGGTGACGATGCGGGTGTCGATGGGCTCCCAGGCACCGCTGGCCCGGTTCTTCAACTGGACGGGGCGGGTGTAAAGCTCGGCTCGCAGGTTCTTGCCGTTCGGAGTCGCCCAGACCTTCATGGTCTCAGTGAACCGAGAGGGCACCTCAACAGGTTTGCCGGACTTGGCCGCCTTCTCCCAAGCGGTTTTAAGCCCAGGATCGGTCGGTTGACTCATCGTCGACGATGACGTGGGAGCGGGGGGTTCTGCGGCTGCAGGTACTGCGATCAGCGTGACGGGCATGAGGACCGCCAGCGCCATCACGCACAGCCGCGAACAGCGTAATCCCGAGATGCGCACTAACACCTTCAATCAGGCTCGACGTGGGCAAAACAAGATCAGTCTTAACCCAGCCACACCTGGAGCCACAACCCCCAAGGGGAACAAAGTTTCGATAACATCCGCACCAGCGTTCCTTGAAAACCAAGGTCGCGGGACACCAGGAGGGCTGTTACAACGAGGTTGATCTTTGCGGCTTTTCGCAGGTAGAAACCCTGACGGCAGAGTGGCTCCATGGAGTTCGACGGTTCAGGAGGAACTCCCGTGACGGACGATCCGGGCCAGCACAGATCGCCTCCCGCACCTCACAGCGGCCTCCCTTAATTGGCTATTCACGAAGACCAAAATTTAGGATCGTTTGCGGTCGGCGCGATTCCTCTTCACGCGGCAGTCGCCGGGCGGAGGGTGGCACGGATGGCAGCCGTGTCGCGCTGCATGCGCAGGTGAGCACGGGCCGCTTGGTGGTCGGCGCGGCCGCGATGGTCTCACGGGTAGCGGGCCCGGTTCGCGTGCGAGGGTGCCCCGGGCAGGATCAGCCGGCCCTGGCCGACGATCACGGCGTTGCGACGACGTTTGCCTAGGGTGCGTATCCACTTCCTCCTCTGCCAGCCACCAGGCATAAGCGTCGCGTTCGACGCTGTAGGCCCTCCGCTCGGGTCGGTGTCATAGGCCGCAGTGCGCCACGAGGGGGGGCAGACCAAGTAAGCCAGAAAGGGCTATTAGGGCTGGTCGGGCGGTGGAGGCGGAAGTTGAGGTTTCGGCTGTGGATGGCTGTGCCCGGCGTGGGACCGGATTGGTTCCCGCAGCGGTCTCACTACGCTGACCTGGTCAGACACCGTCTCGGGAACCGGACAGAGTTGATGTTCTGTCCTATGTGCCAGCCGCCGTTGTCCCTTTCTGGCTTACTTGGTCTGCCCCTCGCTGCCTTTCGCGAGCTCTGGGAGAAGACGCAACCCAGCCGGAATCGTCAAAAACGATCTTCTTTAACGGCGGGCGAGAATCGCGGCCGCTCGAGTCTTCCTCGCAGGCCGATGATGGCCGTTGCGAAGCCGCACCTCTAGGTAGTCGTCCCTCGCTTCGCTCGGGCCGCTCCACCTGGACCTGTGGCTTCGCGACGGCCGATTCGGCTGCTGCCGAGGAAGAGCCCGGGGCCCCGAGAGGTAGGAACATCGAAGGTGCGTGGCGTTGCACGCGCGACGTTCTGAAGGGATGGAGCTCGAAGGGGCGCGTGGAGGGGGTCAGCGGCCTTCGAGGTCTTTCACGCGAGACTCCAGATCTTCTATGCGCTCGGCCAGCCGACGCACCTCGGTCATCGCCTGCTGAAGTTCGGAGGACGGCTCATTCTGGTCAGGAGTCTTGACCACGTATGTGCCGCGCGTCGATTGCGTGCTGATCAGGCCATCGCGCGCGAGTTCGTCCAAGGCTCGACGAACCGTCTCGACGGCCACGCTGTAGCGCTGGGCCAACTGCCGCCGTGCCGGAAGCCGCTCGCCGAGTTTGAGTCGACCTGCCGTCACCTCTTGACGCAGGTCGTCTGCAATCTGCAGGTAAGCAGGCCGAGGATCGCTGAAATCAGGCACGGACACAACACCAAGGCTAAGCCCTTCAGCTGTACCAGGAAAGCACAGTTGAGCTATATCTAGATTGAACTAGTACAGTATGGTCTACCTAGATTAGACTGATCGCCAGGCGAGAGGGAAAGGTGAAAGCAATCGTCATGGGTTGATGGCTCCGGCCAGGTGTGATGTCGGCCGTGCTTTGGATCACTAGCCGGATGGATATGCACGCATGGCAAACCAGCAGTGCGGCGTGAAGGTGGTGAGGACGGCAGGGGGATCGCGAGGCACTAAAGCGCGAGGCGAATCTTCTGACTTTATGAGTCAAGACCAGCAAAGTGATTTGTGTCATCATGGCAGATACGTCTGCTACGTACGTGATCCCTGGAACACGAGGGGGTGAGGCGTCTGGGGGATCACCAGTAGCTGGGAAGTGGACAACTGCGCATGTCGGCGTAGCTGAACAGCTCCCCGCCGAATCATGAAGTTGGCCCTCTGCAAGTTCACTACAGGAGGACCCGGCGCCCGCATTGCTTGCAGGCCAGCTGGCGCCGGGCCTCCCGCCAGACCCACTCGAAGGGAGTAGGTCATGTTCAGCATCCCATCCATCGCGAGCACGGACACCTTAGAGGTGCCTCAATGGCTCATGCGTCGGCTGCTGACTCTCGTCACCACTCTGACGGGACGCAGGCATCTTGACAAGATCTCAGCGATCGGAGTCAACGTTGATGGCTGACACCGTCTGGCTGTCGCCAGATGGCCCCCATGGTGACGACTACACCAGCGAGGTCGCCGCAGCCGTATCCGAGGCCGTCCGCGTCCTCAACCACGCCACGCTCTCCCACGTCGGCGTCACCTATCCGTCCACCGTGTACGACGTCCTCGGCCGTATCGGCATTTCGACGGCTGGGCTTGACCAACTGCTGAGGCAACTCGGCGAGGCATTGCGGCGCATGCAGGAATCCGGACAACTGGGTGACGACCACGGCGACCCCGACGAGCGTCTTGACAAGGCTCTGTCAGAGCTTACGGCAGCCCGGAAGACAGCACGTGACCTCGCGCTCCGAATCGACCGTGCCTTCAACACCACGGCCGGCCTGCATCTGACGGACAGAGGCAGGCACTAGATGAAACGGGAAGGGCTTTACTTCGACGACCGATTCCCGACTCGGAGGCAGGTAGCAGGCCTGTCGGACGCCGCATTTCGTATACATTTCACAGCGATCTTCTGGTGTGCCCACAACCTGACCGACGGTGCGGTACTCCAGGAAGACCTGATCGACGTGTGTCCGCGAGTGCGGAAGCCGCTGCGCTTCATCGCCGAACTCGTGTCCCGGGGTACCTGGCATCTGCCTGGCGAAGAGTGTCCCTCCGATCTTTGCCCAGCGCCTGTGGCGAAGGGGTGGGTGATCCATGACTTCTTCGCATTCGTGCCCGCTAAGAAGCGGGTGGAGGCAGAACGGAAGGCCAACGCCGAGCGGCAGAAAAGGTGGCGAGACAGGCGACGCAACCGGACCGAGCCGCACGCCGTCGACGGTGGCGTTAGTAACGCCGAACGTAACGCGTTACTAACGCCACGCAGTTCCGTCCAGTCCCCGAAGGGGACTAGGACGGAAGAAGATGCAGACAATCAGTCGTCTTCTCGTCGTAACGCGTGTGCCTGGGCGAACGACGACGACTCCATCGATCGCGGTATCGTCCAGCTCCTGGCTGAGTTGACCGGCCGCGAGATCCACCTCCTCGACGCGGCCGCGATCCGCCACGCGATCCTCGATGGCCGGTCCGTCAAGTACCGCAGTCGCTACGTGGCCAAGGCAATCGAGGAAGACCCCGACAAGTTCCTGCCTGCGGTCGAGGGCGTCGAGCCCAGTCCGTCGCTGAGGATCGCCCCAGATTGGTGCGGTTACTGCGACGAGCGCACCCGGCAGATGGAACTTCGCGACAACACTGTGGCGCGCTGCCCGGCGTGCCACCCACTCGTAGTTAAGAGACCTGCGTCATGACCAGACGCAAAGCGCTGTCCTGCTTGAGAAAGCACCGCAGGCAGCCTGCGCTTTCGACGTCACGGAAACATCCGACCCGCCGCCCTGCCGAGGTGCCAGCCGCAACGTGCGGATCTACGCCAAGGACGGCGGCAAAACGGCCCCGACTCCAGTACCGCCAAGCACGTCGCCGGGGCCGTACCCCTACCCGCCAGCAACGAACGCATAGGAGCGCCTCTCATCATGACCGCATCCACCACTCGTAAACAGCCGACTCCGCACATCGTCTTACCAAGTGGACCGCCCCGCCTGACGCCCAGCGCCGCCACGGAACTGCTCGCCATCCTGCTGGAGGCTCACCAAGCCATGCTGGTCAACCACCCCAACGCCGCATAGGACCCATGAACACCATCCGCTTCGCCTTCTACGGCCGAGTCTCCACCGAGGACAAGCAGGATCCCCAGTCCTCGCGAGGCTGGCAGATCACCCGCTCCCGCGCGCTCATCGAGTCGCGCGGGGGCGTGATCGTCACCGAGTTCTTCGACGTCGACAAGTCCCGTTCGATCCCCTGGCAGCGCCGCCCGCACGCGGCGGCGCTGCTCGCCGAATTACGCAACCCCGACCGCGGCTTCGACGCGGTGGTGATCGGTGAGCCGCAACGAGCCTTCTACGGCAACCAGTACGGCCTGACCTTTCCCGTCTTCGAGCACTTCAGGGTTCCGCTCTGGGTGCCCGAGGTAGGCGGCCCGATCGACCCGAACAACGAGGCCCATGACCTGGTCATGAGCGTGTTCGGCGGTATGAGCAAAGGCGAGCGCAACCGCATCAAGATCCGCGTGCGCAGTGCCATGTCAGCCCAAGCCCAGATGGAAGGCCGCTTTCTGGGAGGTCGGCCGCCTTACGGCTACCGGCTGGCCGACGCGGGCCCACACCCCAACCCGGCCAAGGCGGCCGACGGCAAGCGTGCTCACCGACTGGAGCTTGATCCCGTCGCCGCGCCCGTGGTGGAAGAGATCTTCGCGGTCTTCCTCGACGGCTACGGCCTGTTCGCCATTGCCGAGAGACTGACCCGCAACGGGATTCTGAGCCCATCAGCTCACGATCCGAGCCGGAACCGTCACCGCTCCGGCATCGCCTGGTCCAAGAGCGCGGTGCGCGCCATCTTGACCAACCCCCGCTACACCGGCCACCAGGTGTGGAACCGCCAGCGCAAGGACGAGGTCCTCATCGATGTGGACGACGTCGGCCTGGGCCACACCACGAAGCTCAGGTGGAACTCCAAGCAGAACTGGGTCTGGTCGAAGACAGTCGTTCACCCGCCGATCGTGTCCACGGAGGATTTCGACGCCGTGCAGATGACGCTGACGGGGCGAGGCGATCGCCACACCGACAAGACCCGCAAGCGCACCCCCAAGCCGTACCAGCTCCGGGGGCTGCTGTACTGCGGTGTCTGCGACCGCAGAATGCAGGGCCAATGGGTCAACGACGCGGCCTACTACCGCTGCCGCTTCCCCGAGGAGTACGCCCTGGCCAACCACCTCATGCATCCCCGCAACGTCTACCTACGAGAGGACCGCGTCGTCCCGCGACTGGACCGCTGGCTCGGCCGGCTGTTCGCGCCCCACAACGTTGACCAGACTCTCGACGTCTTGGCGGCCGCACAGGACGTGATACCGCCCGAGGCCCAAGCACTCGCTGTGGCACGCCGCCAGATCACCGAGTGCGACCGCAAGCTCGCCCAGCATCGGGCTGCCCTTGAGGCGGGCGCCGACCCGGCGCTCGTCGCCGGATGGATCCAGGAAGAGCTTGTCCGCAAGACCGCGGCCGAGCAACGCCTCGGCCGCGCGCACGTACTGCCTCAGAGGCGGCTGGGGCGTGATGAGCTGGCGGAGATCACGCACAGGCTTGGAGATATGGTGCGAGTTCTCTCGAATGCCGACCCGATCCGGAAGGCCAAGATCTACGCGAACATCGGACTGCGGCTGATCTACCACCCGTCAAAACAGAAAGTCCTGGTCACGTGTGCACATGACCAGGACCCCATAGGCGACCGGTTTGTGTCCGAGGGGGGACTTGAACCCCCATGCCCCGCAAAGGGCACTAGCACCTCAAGCTAGCGCGTCTGCCTATTCCGCCACCCGGACGTGGTGCCTGCACGTGGGACCGTCATCCCGCGTCGGCGGACTTAGGTTAGCAAACTCTTGAGCTTGCGTCATATCGGTTGGAGGGCGGGTAGGGACGGGGTGCCGGGAAGGAGGGGGCGGCGGGAGGATGGGGGTGGAAGCCGTACCGAACTCAAGGAGTCCACATGGCTGCGCTCAACGGTGAGGATGAGGTCGTCGGGCTGTGCCGCGACCTGATCAGGATCGACTCGACCAACGCGGGTGACAACTCGGGGCCCGGGGAGCGGGCCGCCGCCGAGTACGTGGCCGAGAAACTGGCCGAGGTCGGGCTGGAGCCGCAGATCCTGGAGTCGGACAGGGGGCGGGCCAACGTGATCGCCCGCATCACGGGGGAGAACTCCTCGCGGGACGCGCTGCTGCTGCACGGACATCTGGACGTCGTGCCCTTCGACGCCGCCGACTGGGCCCACCACCCGCTCAGCGGTGAGATCGCGGACGGCTGTGTCTGGGGACGCGGCGCGGTCGACATGAAGGACATGGACGCGATGATCCTCGCGGTCGTGCGACAGCGGCTCAGCGAGGGGCGGCGCCCGCCGAGGGACGTGGTGCTGGCCTTCACCGCCGACGAGGAGGCCGGGGGGCACTACGGCGCGCAGTGGCTGGTCGAGCAGCACAAGGACCTGTTCGACGGGTGCTCTGAGGCGATCGGTGAGGTGGGCGGGTTCAGCGTCTCCATCGACGAGGCGCGCAGGCTCTATCTGATCGAGGCGGCCGAGAAGGGCATCGCCTGGATGCGCCTGACCGCCACCGGCCGGGCCGGGCACGGCTCGATGCTCAACGCGGAGAACGCGGTCACCGAGCTGGCCGAGGCGGTGGGCCGCATCGGCCGGTACGAGTGGCCGGTACGGATGACACAGACGGTGAGGATGTTCCTGGAGGAGACCTCCAGGGCGCTGGAGCTGGAGCTTGACCTGGACGACGCGGAGAAGACCGTCGCCAAGCTGGGGCCGCTGGCGCGGATGATCGGCGCCACGCTGCGCAACACCGCCAACCCCACGATGCTGGAGGGCGGCTACAAGGCCAATGTGATCCCCCAGGTCGCCACCGCGCATGTGGACGGCCGTTTCCTGCCGGGATATGAGGACGAGTTCTTCCAGACCGTCGACGAGCTGCTCGGCCCCAATGTGACCAGGGAGTTCATCTACCACGACATCGCCATCGAGACCGGTTTCGACGGGCCGTTGGTGCGCGCCATGGCCGACGCCCTCCTCGCCGAGGACCCGGGCGCGCTGGCCGTGCCGTACACGTTGTCGGGGGGGACGGACTTGAAGGCGTTCGGCCGGATGGGAATTCGAGGGTTCGGGTTCGCGCCGCTGAAGCTCCCCGCCGACCTGGACTTCTCCGGGATGTTCCATGGGGTGGACGAGAGGGTGCCGGTGGATTCGTTGCGGTTCGGGGTCCGGGTTCTTGACCGATTCCTGGACGGTTGCTGATCCGTTCCCGGGAAACCCGTTGCGTTGACTCCATGTGGTGCTAACGTGACTCTCCGTTGAAGGGTGGCCCGTGTCCAAGCGGGCCTGTCCAGGAGCTTTGGGAGGCCATGTGGCGCACGTGCCGCACGAGCAGTGGAGGGCGTCCTCGCCCGCTGCTCGACGCGTGCTCGTGGCCTTCTCCGTCGACGACACGATCCCCGACCGGGCCGACCGGATGGCGCGGTTCGCGGCCGGCGCCCGGTGGGGCATCAGGCAAGCCCTCGCCATCGGCGGTCTCCTGGCCGCCGCATGGCTGCTCGCGATCGTCTTCGGCTTTCTCAGTGCCACTCCCGCGGCCGCGGACGCCACCGTGGCGACAGGAGTGGCCCGCTCCCAGACCCCCGACGCTGTCGCTTCCGGATCGGCTGCAAAGGTCGATGACTTCCCCACGGGTAGCGGCAAACCGTCGGCGACGGACAACGCCGAAGCCATGGCGGGGCGAGGTGTGGACGGGCTCACCAGCCAGTCCAAGCCGGGGGCCCCGGCACCCGCCACCGTCGACCACGGTTCTGGCACCAATGGATTCGTGCCCCAGAGCGGTGGTGGATCCGGCCTCTTCGGCTCGGGTCCGGGGGATGTCGCGTGGTTCGCCTGCGACCCGCGACTGGTGACGCAGCGTGTTCCGCTGGCGTTCGTGCTCCCCCCCGTCGTCCGCACAGCGGCGGACGACCCTTCTTTCTCCCCTGACTGACACCGTCTCGTAGACCGGCCTGATCTCCTTTCGAGTGATCCGCCGGTCGCGGAGCCTGTCTCGATCCTCCGTCCCCCGGAGAGTCGCTCCACCGGTGAGCGGTGAGCAGGCCGACGAGTCAGCCGGTTCCCAACTCCTCGTGACGGCCCGCCTGGGCCTCCGCTGTGCGGGCCCTGTCCGGTCCTCGCATGGCACTCGCATGCCCTCACGAGGGCTCAAGGTCCCCCCGAGACTGCTAGGAGCTTCAATCATGCGTACGTGGGTTAGGGGCACCGCCCCTGCGGCACTGCTCGCACTGGGCGTCATGGCCATGGGCGGCGGTACCGCCTTCGCCGACACCGACGGTGACCACTCGATCGCCGGAGGAAACCAGGTCAATCTTCCGATCACCCTGCCGATCGACATCAGTGGAAACGCCGTCGCTGTGGCCGGGCAGTCGGCCGCCTCCTCCGAAGGGGGCGCGTCCGCCGAGAACGGCGGCGGCGGCGCGGGGGGCAACGAGACCTCCGGTCGGGGCAGCGTCCTGGGCGGCAACCAGGTGGTCGCGCCGATCACCGCGCCCGTCAACGCCTGCGGCAACGCGGTGTCGGTGATCGGCCGTTCCGAGGCGGGTTGCCGTGGCGGTGCCTCGGTGCGGAACCAGGGTGGGAACGGCGGCGGTGCCGGTGGCAACCGCACGAACGGTGATCACAGCATCGGCGGCGGCAACCAGGTGGTGGCGCCGATCACCGCGCCGATCAACGCCTGCGGCAACTCCTTCGCGATCTTCGGTGGGGCGACCGCCGGTTGCCGGGGTGGTGCCTCGGTGAGCGGTCAGGGTGGCGGCGGTGGGGCCGGTGGCAACCGCACCTCCGGTCGGGGCAGCGTCCTGGGTGGTAACCAGGTGGTGGCGCCCATCACCGCGCCGATCAACATCTGCGGCAACTCGGTCGCCGTCGTCGGCGAGGCGTTCTCCGGCTGCGAGGGCGGTGCCGAGGTCGGCGGCGGCAGGCCCGGCGGGCCGGGGCAGCCCGGTGGTCCTGGGCACCCTGGCGGTCCTGGTCACCCCGGCGGGCCGGGGCACCCTGGCGGGCCCGGGCAGCCCGGCGGGCCCGGGCACCCTGGTGGTCCGGGACGGCCGGGCGGCCCGGGGGAGCACGGTGGCCCTGGCAAGCCCGACTGGCCGGGTAAGCCGGGCTACGGCGGTCACGGCGGTCACGGCGGCCACGGCGGCTGGGAGCGCGGCCCGCGTCCGGGTGGTCCCGGCTCGGGGTACGGCCGGCCGGGAAACGACACCGATGGGCGCTTCGGAGCCGGCAGCGGTAACCAGGTGGTCGCGCCGATCACCGCGCCCGCCAACGTCTGTGGCAGCGCCGTCGGCAACGGCCAGGCGGGCTGCCCGGGCGGCTCGTCCGCGGGGACGGGCCAGGGCGGCGGTGCGGGCGGCAACCGCACCTCCGGTCGGGGCAGCGTCCTGGGTGGTAACCAGGTGGTGGCGCCGATCACCGCGCCGATCAACGTCTGCGGCAACGCGGTGGCCGTCCTGGGTGGGGCCTTCGCCGGATGTCAGGGCGGTGCGTCCGTCGGGGCCGGTGGTCCCGGTGGCGGCGGTGCCGGTGGCAACCGTACGAACGGTGATCACAGCATCGGCGGCGGCAACCAGGTGGTGGCGCCGATCACCGCGCCGATCAACGTCTGCGGCAACGCGGTGGGCGTGCTAGGCCGGGCCGCGGCCGGATGCAGGGGCGGCGCCTCGGTCTCCGGCGGTGCGGGTGCGGGGGCCGGCGGCAACCGCACCTCCGGTCGGGGCAGCGTCCTGGGTGGTAACCAGGTGGTGGCGCCGATCACCGCGCCGATCAACATCTGTGGCAACGCGGTCGCCGTCCTGGGCGACGCCGCCGCGGGCTGCCTCGGCGGCTCTCGTGCAGGAGGGCCGGGCGGTGGTCAGTGGGGCGGCCACGAGGGTGGTCAGTGGGGCGGCAACAAGGGCGGCCGCGACGGCTGGGATGGCAAGCCCGGCAGGAACAGGACCAGTAGCCTGCTGTCCGTCCTCCCCGCCGTTCCGGGGGTCGACGGCGAGGCCGGTCAGGCGTCGCCGTCCGACGCCCGCGGTGCCCGGAAGGCGGGCCGGTCCCAGCTTCCGGCCGCCGGTCTGCCCGAGCTCCCCGTCATGCCCGCCACACCGGTGAGCAAGCGGGCCGCGGCGGCCGACAGCAGCTCGCCGCTGGCTCCCGTCACGGGCCTGACGTCCTCGGCTCCGGCCGGTGACCTGCCGATCCGTGACCTGGGTCTGATGAGTGCCGCTCAGCCCGTCGGCGTGACCGGGATGAACGTCGGTTCCCTGGTCACCCTGCTGATCGGCGCGTTGGCCGCGGCCTCCGCGACCGTCTTCGGCACCACCCGCCGCATCCGTTTCGGCAAAAAGTAAGGCATTAGTCACCTATTAGGCATGCCTTCCTCAGGGCCACTGAGGAAGGCGCGCAGACGCCTCGACGGCGGCGAGACAGGACGACCGTGCCCGTGTGGTGCGGTGCTCGCTCGCCTGGCGAGGCACGGAAGCTTTGCCCGTCCCGGGGGCGCGGCCCGGGGCGGGCAAAGCCATGTTTGGAATCACATCGTCCTGGTCACACGTATGATCTTCCGGCGCAGCCGGACGTCTCGGCGGCCATCGGGATACAGTCGCAGGCGGTCGAGCTCCCAGTCACCGTATTCTGCGTGTTCGGTCAGTATCTGGCGGGCTGCGTCCCGTGAGGTGCCACGCGGGAGATGGAGAACCAAGTAGGAGTAGTCCAGCACAGCGATTAGTCTCCGAGGGTGAGCTGAGGGACGTCGACACTCATAGGGCTTTATTCTGCGTCCTTGCGGCTTTCCTTGGGAGTGTTCCCGACTCAGATCGGGTAACCCGAGGGGAAGTAAACGGGGAACGAATGCGAACAGCGAGGTAGGAAGCAGCGTGCCAGCCAAGAACGGCAACGCCGGCGGAAACCGCCTGGTGATCGTCGAGTCGCCTTCCAAGGCGAAGACCATCGCCGGGTACCTCGGCCGCGGCTACGTCGTGGAGTCCAGCATCGGGCATATTCGTGATCTCCCTGAGAAGGCCGACGACATCCCCGAGAAGTACAAGGGGGAGTCCTGGGCACGCCTCGGCGTCAATGTGGATCACGAGTTTGAGCCGCTCTACGTCGTCAACCACGACAAGAAGGCACAGGTGAGCAAGCTCAAGCAGCTGCTCAAGGATGCCGACGAGCTCTATCTCGCCACTGACGAGGACCGCGAGGGCGAGGCGATCGCCTGGCATCTCCGCGAGGTGCTCAATCCCAAGGTCCCGGTGCACCGCATGGTGTTCCACGAGATCACCCCGCGGGCGATCCAGGAGGCGGTGGCCAATCCCCGCGCCCTGAACCTGCGGCTGGTCGACGCCCAGGAGACCCGGCGCATCCTCGACCGTCTCTACGGCTACGAGGTCAGCCCGGTCCTGTGGAAGAAGGTCAAGCCCCGGCTTTCGGCAGGGCGCGTGCAGTCCGTGGCGACCCGGCTGGTCGTGGAGCGCGAGCGCGAGCGCCTGGCGTTCACCAGCGCGAGTTACTGGGACCTGCAGGCGCTGCTCGACACCGGCGGCGACGAGGTTCCGCACGAGTTCACCGCCATGCTGACCGGCGTGGACGGGAAGCGCGTCGCCCAGGGCCGGGACTTCGCGAGCAACGGCACCCTCAAGAGCGCCGATGTGCTGCACCTGGACGAGCAGGCCGCCCAGGCCCTGGCCGGGCGGCTGGCCGGGGTGCCGTACAAGGTCAGGTCGGTCGAGCGCAAGCCGTACACCCGCAAGCCGTACGCGCCGTTCAGGACGACCACGCTGCAGCAGGAGGCCAGCCGCAAGCTGGGCTTCTCCGCGAAGTCGACGATGCAGGTCGCCCAGCGCCTCTACGAGAACGGCTTCATCACCTACATGCGGACCGACAGCATCACGCTGTCGGAGACCGCCGTCGCCGCCGCCCGCAGCCAGGCCATCAAGCTCTACGGCTCGGCCTATGTGCCCGACAAGCCGCGCGTCTACGCCAGCAAGGTGAAGAACGCGCAGGAGGCGCACGAGGCGATCCGCCCCTCGGGTGAGGAGTTCCGCACGCCGGGCGAGACCGGGCTGACCGGTGACATGTTCCGCCTGTACGAGCTGATCTGGCAGCGGACCGTGGCCTCCCAGATGAAGGACGCGGTCGGCGAGTCGGTCACCGTCAAGGTGGACGGCACGTCCAGTTCGGGGGAGCGGGTCGAGTTCAGTGCCTCCGGGCGGACCATCACCTTCCACGGCTTCCTGAAGGCCTATGTCGAGGGCGCGGACGACCCGTCCACCGACCGCGACGACTCCGAGAAGCGCCTGCCGAACCTGAGCGAGAACGACCCGCTCACCGCGTCCGCGCTGAACGTGCTGTCGCACGCCACCAAGCCGCCGGCCCGGTACACGGAGGCGTCGCTGATCAAGGAGCTGGAAGACCGGGAGATCGGCCGTCCTTCGACGTACGCGTCGATCATCGGAACGATTCTGGACCGCGGCTACGTCTTCAAGAAGGGCACCGCCCTGGTGCCGTCCTTCCTGGCGTTCGCGGTGGTCAACCTGCTGGAGCGGCACTTCGGCCACCTCGTCGACTACGACTTCACCGCCGACATGGAGAAGGTCCTCGACGACATCGCCAACGACCGGGCGGAGCGGGTGCCCGAGCTGCGCCGGTTCTACTTCGGCGTGGACGGCGGCGAGGGGCTGAAGGAACTGGTCACCGATCTCGGCGAGATCGACGCCAAGGAGATCAGCTCGTTCTCGATCAGGGGCACCGACATCATGATCCGGGTGGGCCGCTACGGCCCGTACCTGGACCGCGAAGGTGTCCGGGTGAACGTGCCGGAGGACCTGGCC
This sequence comes from Streptosporangium sp. NPDC049644, assembly GCF_040675205.1. Lineage (NCBI taxonomy): Bacteria > Bacillati > Actinomycetota > Actinomycetes > Streptosporangiales > Streptosporangiaceae > Streptosporangium > Streptosporangium sp. NPDC049644. The sequence goes on from NZ_JBFAOJ010000083.1 coordinate 31,757, forward strand.
CCCGACGAGCTCACCGCGTCGATGGCCGAGGAGCTGTTCTCCCGCCCGACGGGTGACCGGGAGCTGGGCAAGGACCCGGTGACCGGGCACGTGATCGTGGCCAAGGACGGCCGCTTCGGCCCGTACGTCACCGAGATCCTGCCGGTGGAGGCGCCTCCGGCCGAGGGCAAGAAGAAGACCAAGAAGGCCGACGCTCCCAAGCCGCGCACCGGGTCGCTGCTCAAGTCGATGTCCCTGGACACCGTCACCCTTGAGGACGCCCTGCTTCTGCTCTCGCTGCCGAGGGTGCTCGGGGTGATCGACGACCAGGAGGTCACGGCGCAGAACGGCAAGTTCGGGCCGTACATCAAGAAGGGCACCGACTCTCGTTCCCTGAAGTCGGAGGAGGAGTTGTTCACGGTCACCCTCGACCAGGCCAAGGAGCTGTTCGCCCAGCCCAAGACCAGGGGCAGGCGGGCCGCGGCCGCGCCGCCGCTGCGCGAGCTGGGCGAGGACTCGGTCTCCAAGAAGCCGATCGTGGTGAAGGAGGGGCGGTTCGGGCCCTACGTCACCGACGGGGAGACCAACGCCTCGCTGCGCAAGGGGGACGAGGTCGAGCAGATCACCACCGAACGCGCCGCCGAGCTTCTCGCTGACCGCCGTGCCCGTGGCCCGGCGCCCAAGCGTCCCCGCACCACCCGGGCCAAGGCCAAGGCCTGACGCCGCCGAGCCAGGGCACCTCGTACGGGGCTCTGGCCCGTGGGGTCACCGCGCCCGCCGGGAACGCATTCGCCGTTTCGGGCGTTCTTCGGAACGCGCCGGGATGGCCGGTGGGCGCGAAAGGGAAGGCAAGTGACGATCGTGGGCTTCGTATCGCTGGTCATCTGTGCGATCACGGTGGTCCACTACTACCTGTGGCGTCGTCTGGTCCGCTCTACCACCCGGCCGGGGCGGACCCGCCGGGTGCTGACCTGGGTCCTCGTCGGCCTGGCGGTGCTCGCCCCCGTGACGCTGGTCGCCTCCCGCAGTGAGTGGGGGCACTTCCTGGCGTGGCCGGGATTCTTCTGGATCGCGACGATGTTCTACCTCCTCGTGTTCCTGGTGGTCCTGGAGATCCCCAGGGCCGTGGCCCTGCTGGTGGTGCGCGGGGTGGAGCACCGGGCCGAGCGGCGCGGGGTGCCGCCGGGGGTGGCCGCCCGCCGTGCGAAACGAGACGCGCAGCCGGAGCTCGCCGTTCGATCCGAAACCGCCGTCACACCGGCGTCCGTGGCCGCCGTTCATCCCGAGCACTCCCTCCGGTCCGTCTCGGTGGCCCGGACCGACCGTGGGGAGTCCGCGATCGGTGGGGTGGTGGTCGTACCGGGCCCCGGAGGCACGCCGCGTGGCGGAGGGGCGAAGGACACGGCCGGGCTGAGCAGGAGGCTGTTCATCGCCCGTACGGCGGCGGTCGCCGCCGGGGCGGGGGCGCTCGGCACGATCGGGTTCGGGATCAGGACCGCTCTCGGCGACCCGGTGATCGAGTCGGTCGGGGTGGTGCTGCCCAGGCTGGATCCGCGCCTGAACGGCCTGCGGTTCGCGGTTGTCAGCGACATCCACCTGGGCCCGCTCACCGGTACGGAGCACACCCGGCGCATCGTCCGCATGATCAACTCATTGGAGGCCGACGTGGTCGCCGTGGTCGGCGACCTGGTCGACGGCACGGTGGCCGAGCTCGGCCCGCTGGCCAGGCCGTTGAAGGATCTCGAATCCCGCTACGGCGCCTACTTCGTCACCGGCAACCACGAGTACTACACCGCGGGCGGCCCGCAGGAGTGGATCGAGGAACTCCGCGAACTCGGCGTCCGCCCGCTGGGCAACGAGCGTGTGGAGATCGCCCACGGGGGAGCCGTGCTCGATCTCGCCGGGGTCAACGACGTCGGCGGCGTCGCATCGGGTGACGGTCCGGACTTCGAGCGGGCGCTGGGGGGCCGTGACCGCTCCCGCTCCACGGTCCTGCTCGCCCACCAGCCGGTCCAGGCGGTCCAGGCGGCCACCTACGGAGTGGACCTTCAGTTGTCCGGCCACACGCACGGAGGGCAGATGGTCCCCTTCAACCTGATCATTCCGATGCAGCAGCCGGTCGTCTCCGGTCTCGGCGAGGTGGACGGCACCCAGGTCTACGTGACGCGGGGCGCGGGTTTCTGGGGGCCGCCGGTCCGGGTGGGCGCCCCGCCCGAGATAACCCTGCTGGAAGTCCGGAACGAGAAGTCTCGGTAGTCCGGCACCGATCGGGAAGGGGACGCATCACTGGAAACACGAGCATCTGACGCTTCTTTTCGGGTGTGACACCTGCGGGGCACAGGGCGGAGGCATTACCCTCGTGCGACGGGCAGCCGGGCGTTCTCGCCTGGCTCATGTTCTCCCCAGCCCAGCGAGCACCTGGATACGCTGACACTATGACCACCCTTGGCCGGAGCACCGCGCGACGCAAGCCCCCCCACGTGCTGGCCAACACCCCGTTCCGCAAACTGTGGACGGCGATGTCGGTGTGCAGCCTCGGAGACTGGCTCAACCTGCTGGCACTGACCGCCCTGGCGGGCAACCTCACGGTGGGGTCCGGCTACAAGGTCCAGAGCCTGGCCATCGGAGGCGTCTTCGTGGCGAAGATGCTCCCCGCCATCCTGCTGGGTCCGCTCGCCGGCGCGTTCGCCGACCGGTTCGACCGGCGGATGACGATGTTCTTCTGCGACTTCCTGCGCTTCGCGCTGGTGCTGTCGATCCCGCTGATCGGCAACTACCAATGGGTGATCATCGCCACCTTCCTGGTCGAGTGCGTCAACCTCTTCTGGGTTCCGGCCAAGGACGCCACGGTGCCCAACCTGGTGCCCAAGGAGCGGCTGGAGGAGGCCAACCAGCTCAACCTCCTGGTCACCTACGGGACCGCGCCGGTCGCCGCGCTGCTGTTCGCGGTGTTGTCGGTCGCCGACGACGCCCTGGGCAACCTGGTGCCGTTCTTCGCCCAGCGGGAGACCTACCTGGCGCTGTTCATCAACGCGCTCGCCTACCTGGTCTCGGCCTTCATCATCCTTTCGCTCAAGGACATCCCGAAGGCCGGCGCGCGGGCCGCGACCTCCACGCCGTCGGTGCTGCGGCAGATCTTCGAGGGCTGGCGGTTCGTCGGCGGTAACCGGCTGATCCGCGGCCTGATCATCGGCATGCTGGGTGCGTTCGCCGCCGGCGGTGCGGTGGTCGGGGTGGCCAAGATCTACGTGGGCGCGCTGGGCGGCGGCGACGCGGCGTACGGCGTGGTCTTCGGGGCGGTCTTCGTCGGCATGGCGTCCGGCATGTTCTTCGGGCCGAGGCTGCTGAGGGAGCTGTCGCGGCGACGGTTGTTCGGCCTGTCGATCGTGGTGGCCGGGGTGGTCCTCGTCGCGATCGCGCTCGTCCACAACCTGGTGATCGTCGTCCTGCTGACCGTGCTGCTCGGCGCGTGCGCGGGAATCGCCTGGATCATCGGCTACACGATGATCGGGCTGGAGGTGGACGACAACCTGCGGGGCCGCACGTTCTCCTTCCTGCAGTCGCTCGCCCGGGTGACCCTGCTGCTGGTGGTCGCGGTCGCGCCGACCCTGGCGGGCCTGTTCGGTGAGCGGGAGATCAGGGTCGGGCAGGAGCCGGTCTACCAGTTCGACGGCTCCAACCTGGTGCTGCTGGTCGGCGGGTTGCTCGCGGTGGCCGTCGGGACCGTCGCGCTACGGCAGATGGACGACCGCAGGGGCGTCTCGATCGTCGCCGACCTGATCGCCGCGGCACGCGGGGAGCGGTTCGCCCCCGAGAGCGCCGAGCAGGCACGCGGGATGTTCATCGCCTTCGAGGGTGGTGAGGGGTCGGGCAAGACCACCCAGTCCAGGCTGCTGGCGATCTGGCTGCGCGACCAGGGCTTCGACGTCGTACAGACCCGCGAGCCGGGCTCGACCAAGGTGGGCATGCGGCTGCGCGCGATCCTGCTCGACGCGGTGCACCAGGGGCTGTCCGCGAGGTCGGAGGCCCTGCTGTACGCGGCCGACCGGGCCGAGCATGTGGAGAAGGTCATCCGCCCGGCCCTCCAGCGGGGCTCCATGGTGATCTCCGACCGGTACGTCGACTCGTCGCTGGCCTACCAGGGCGCGGGCCGGGCGCTGGACATCGAGGACGTCAAGAGGATCAACGGCTGGGCCACCGGTGGGCTCGTTCCCGATCTCACCGTGCTCATCGACACCCCGCCGTCGGTGGGGCTGGCCCGGCTGGGCGGGGCCGCCGACCGCATCGAGTCGGAGCCGCTGGAGTTCCATGAGCGCGTCCGCCGAGAGTTCCGGGCGCTGGCCGCCGCGGAGCCGGATCGCTACCTGGTCCTCGACGGGACCCTGACCCAGGAACGGATCTCCTCGCTCATCTACGACCGGGTTCGCGAGATCATGCCCGACCCGGTGCCACAGGAGTCGGAGGACGTCACCGGGACCATCCCGGCGATTCGCGACTGACCCGGTGCCTCCGCGAGCCGTGAGCGGAGCCGAGGTCGCGGGAGAGTCCTCTCCGTGAGCTCCTGACCCGGCGACGCGACCGGCACCGGCGGTAGGTTGGGTCCGTGGGAGTCTTTGATGATCTTGTGGGACAGGAGCGGGCCGCCATGACGCTCCGCCGGGCCGCGGCGGCCGGTGCCGACCTGCTGGCCGGGGGGCGCGGTGCCGGGATGACTCACGCGTGGCTGTTCACCGGGCCGCCCGGGTCCGGGCGTGAGGAGGCCGCGCGGGCGTTCGCCGCCGCGCTGTTCTGCCCCGAGCAGGGGTGCGGCCACTGCGACATGTGCCACCAGGTGTCGGTCGGCTCCCACCCGGACTTGGAGATCGTCCGCCCGCAGGGACTCTCGTACGGCATCAAGGACACCCGCAGGCTCATCCTGCGCGCGGCCGGGGCGCCGACGCTGGGCCGCTGGCGGGTCGTGCTGTTCGAGGACGCCGACCGAGCGACCGAGGGGGCGTCCAACGCGCTGCTCAAGGCCATCGAGGAGCCGCCGCCGAAGACCGTCTGGCTGCTCTGCGCGCCTGCTCCGGACGACATGATGATCACTATCAGGTCCCGTTGCCGGATCGTCACGCTCGTCACCCCGCCCACCTCGGCGGTCGCCCACGTGCTGGCCACGCGCGAGAACGTGCCGCCGACGATGGCGGAGTTCGCGGCCAGGGCCGCCCAGGGGCACATCGACCGCGCTCGCAGGCTAGCCCTGGACGAGGAGGCGCGCTCGCGTCGCGAGGCGGTGCTGTCCATCCCCCGGTCGCTCACCGGCGTCGGGGAGTGCGTGATGGCCGCCGAACGCCTGGTGAAGACCGCCGAGGACGAGGCCGCCGCGGTCACGGCGGTGCTGAACGAGGCGGAGATCATCGAGTTGCGCCAGGTCTACGGCGAGGGCTCCACCGGAAAGGGGCTCAACAGGGGGCTGATCCGCGGTGGTGCCGGGGCGCTCAAGGACCTTGAGGACCGGCAGAAGTCCCGGGCGACCCGCACCAAGCGCGACGTCATCGACGCGGCACTGCTCGACCTGGTGGCGTTCTACCGCGACGTGCTGGCCGTGCAGTTCGGCGCACACGTGGAACTGGCCAGCGAGGACCGCCGCGCCGATCTGGAAGACCTGGCCGGTGCCTCCACCCCGGAGGACACCCTGCGCAGGATCGACGCCATCATGCGCTGCCGGAGGAGGCTGGCGGCCAATGTCAGCCCGCAGATGGCCGTGGAGTCGATGACTCTCTCGTTGCGTCAGCCCCGGCTCTGATCCGCCTTGACGGGAGGCGACCCGGAGGCGGTTTTTACGTTATAGGCTGAAATATAGGAATTGGGCAGACCGGAACCTTGAGGCGATCGGTGGGCCCTATGCCGGGGTGGCAGGCAGGCGGACGTGCGCCACCGCGATGGCCGGGAGGTTTCCGGCCGGCGGACATGGATGGTTCGGAGGCGCACATCGTGGTCCGCTGGGGGCCGGAGTTCGGGCTGATCAACTTTGGCCGATATCGGACACTTCGAAGTTTCCAGTAACCCGGCGTGACGGATATCGGCTGGTGAAGGACCGCGATCGTCGTGACTGTGCATCTCCTACCCACCTTTTTCCGATTAGATGGAACCATTGCTCGCTAAATCACCTCAAAGCATGAGTGTGGGTCGTTAGGATTCACGGGCAAAAATCAATGCTTTTGTTATAAAACAACGGGAAGTGTCCTGCTCTACGGGGATGAGCAGCGAAGGCCGGGGGAATTTCAGTGAGCACCGAGGCACGCCACCGGGTGGTCCCGTCCGTGGGCGGGCGGGCCGTCACGAGCCGGGTAGACGATGACGACACGCTGAGGATCGAATGGTCGGCGCCGACGGACGCGGAGATCGTCCTCCGGCATGCGGAGACCGGTGAGGAGTGCGGGGCGGCGGACCTGACGGTGCTGGCCCCGGGGCTCTGGATGGCCTCGTGCCGGGGCGAGCCCGTCGCCACCGACGACCCGGGGTTCTCGCTCGACGGGCTCTGGTCCTACGCCGAGACCCGCCGCAACCGGGAGATCAGGGCGTTCCGCACCTCCCTCGGCACGCTGGGCCTGCGGATCCGCGAGGTCGAACCGTACGTCGAGGTGATCCGGGTGACCGCCGACGAGGGAGTGATCGCCGTCGAGGGCTCCGTCGCGTACGGTGACCCGATCCGGGGGGAGGCCCGGCTTGTGGCGGTGGCCCGCCGGGGGCCGGAGCCGGTGAGCGGGCCGGCGACGTTCCAGGGACGGTGGTTCGAGGGAGCGATCGAGATCGCGCCGATGGCCGAGGCGCAGGTACGGCGCCGGGTCTTCTGGGACCTGTACGCGGAGATCTCCGGGATCCGGCTGCCGCTGGCGACCCGTCTTGATGACATAACGGAGAAGAAGGTCAAAGTTCGTTTTCCTGCCCAGCGTGTCGGGCAGGTGAGGGTCCGCCCGTACTACACCGAGACCGACAGTCTCGCCGTCGCGCTCAGCATCGAAGGGGAGAAACCATGAAGATCTCCTTTCTCATTCTCAACGCCTACGGCATGGGCGGCACCATCCGCGCCACCTTCGACCTCGCCGCCGCCATGTCCGAGCGGCACGAGGTCGAGATCGTCAGTGTCTTCCAGCACACCGACACCCCCTTCCTGCCGCTGAGCCCCGGGGTCAGGCTCCGTTCGCTGGTGGACCTGCGGGAGGGGGCCAGGGTCCGCTGGCCGTACACGAAGAGGGCCGAGCGGCTGGGGGCGCGGGAGAGCGCGCTGATCCACCCCGAGGAGCGCGCCTACGCGTCCTTCAGCGCCTGGAGCGACGAGGTCCTCGTCCGCGAGCTGCGCAGACTCCGCAGCGACGTCCTGATCACCACCCGCGCGGGTCTCAACATCATGGCCGCGAGGTATGCCCGCAGGAAGGTCGTCACGATCGCCCAGGAGCACCTGCACTTCGAGGCGCATCAGCCCGGGATCTTCGAGGAGATCCGGACCTGGTACCCGAAGCTGGACGCGGTCGTCACCCTCACCGAGGCCGACGAGCACGACTACCGGAACATGCTCAACGGGTCGCCCACCCGGGTGTTCACCATCGGCAACGGGCTGCCCGGCGGACCGCGTCCACGCTCCAGGCAGGAGAACCGGATCGTGCTGGCCGCGGGCAGGCTGGTGCCGGTCAAGGGGTACGACCGGCTGCTGAAGGCGTTCGTCCGGGTGGCCAGGGAACGTCCCGACTGGAAGCTGCGGATCTACGGCGAGGGCCGGGTCGGCGACAAGCTCATCAAGCAGGCGGTCAAGCTGCGGCTGCACAACAACGTCACGTTCATGGGTCCCACCGGTGACATCGAGGGCGAGCTCGCCAAGGCGTCGATCCACGCGGTCAGTTCCCGCTTCGAGGGCTTCGGCATGACCATCATCGAGGCGTTCGCCTCCGGGGTGCCGGTGGTCAGCTTCGACTGCCCCCGTGGACCTCGCGAGATCATCACACCCGGGATCGACGGACTGCTGGTCCCCGCCGACGATGTGGACGCCCTGGCCGACGGGCTGATCCAGATGATCGACGACGAGGAGGGCCGCCACAGGATGGCCAAGAACGCCCTCCAGACGGCCCGGAGCTACGACATCTCGACGATCGCCGAACGCTGGGAGAAGTCCTTCGCCCAACTCGGCCGCTGAGCGGCTGCCCGGGGGCCCCGGCCGTTGACGGGCCCCGCGCCGACAGACGACTCTCTCCCCGCGGGCTGTTCGAAAGGGAGCAGTGCTCGTCCCCGGAGCTCCAGCCACCAGGTTCTCGATGGGGCGGCCCGTGTTCACCTCTTGGCGGCCCCGCGCTCTGCAGGGTGCGGAGCGTAGGGTGAGCACGAGCCGTACCCCCAGGTTTGGAGCCATATGGGCATGATCATGGCGGTGAGTTTCACCCGCTACGGCAGGCTGTACTACCTCGACCCCGGCGAGCACAGCCCCAAGGTCGGTGACAAGGTGCTGGTGCCCACCGAGGCCGGACCCGAGGTGGCCGAGTGCGTCTGGGCGCCGCAGTGGACGAGCGAGGAGATCGGCGGGCTGCCGCTGTGCGCGGGCATCGCGACCGAGGAACACCTGACCCGCGACGAGGGCAACAAACGGCGCCGCGCGGAGGCCCGGAGCGTCTCCAAGCGCCTGATCAAGCGGCACACGCTGCCGATGAAGGTCGTCGGCGTCGACTACCTGGACGCGGAGAACGTCTACACGGTCTACTTCTCCGCCCCGCAACGGGTCGACTTCCGCGCCCTCGTCCGCGACCTGGCCCGCAACCTGCGCGCCAGGGTGGAACTGCGCCAGATAGGCCCGCGCGACGAGGCCCGCCTCCAGGGCGGCATCGGCCCCTGCGGCCGCGACCTGTGCTGCGCCACCTTCCTCAAGGACTTCGAGCCGGTCTCCGTCCGGATGGCCAAGGACCAGGACCTGCCGGTCAACCCGCTGCGCATCGCGGGGGCGTGCGGGCGGCTGATGTGCTGCCTGAAGTACGAGCACCCCCTCTACCTCGACGCTCAGAGCAGGATGCCCCGGATCGGGCTGAAGGTCGACACCCCCGAGGGGGCCGGGACCGTCGTGGGCCGCAACGTGCCCTCGGACTCCGTCGTGGTCCGCCTGGAGGACGGCGGTCGCCGCTGCGCCTGCCCGTCGGCCTCGGTCTGCTCCCCTCGCAAGCAGCACGACGAGGCGTACGGCGGCGCGGTGCGGGTCGCCGAGAGCGGGCCGGAAGGGTGACCGATCGGCTTCCCGTCACGGGGTCTCGGCGCGGGCGTAGGATTCGACCGTTCAGCCTCTCCGCGTGTCGGCCCCCTTGCCGGATCCGCGTGTGACCCCGACCTACGGACTACGGAACGGACAAGGCGTGAGATCCCGTGTGACCGCCGTACTGGCGGCGGTGGCCCTGCTCGCGAGCGCGTGCACCGGCGCCGACGTCCCCGCCGACGCCAGTGGCGGCACCGGAGCCGGCCGCGGTGTGGCGGGAGCGGCTCTCGGCTGGAACGAGTGCGAGGACGGTTTCGAGTGCGCCAAGCTCGCCGTACCGCTCGATCACAGCAAGCCGGACGGCGAGAAGATCGAGCTCAGTGTGATCCGGCTCCCGGCCTCGGGGAAGCGGATCGGCTCGATCCTCCTCAATCCCGGCGGGCCGGGTGCCTCCGGAGTGCAGTACGCGCGAAGTGCCCGCACCGCGGTGAGCGAGGCGGTTCGCGAGCGCTTCGACGTCGTGGGCTTCGACCCGCGCGGGGTCGGCGAGTCCGCGCCCGTCCGGTGTCTGTCGGCGAGCGAGCTGGACGTCTTCGTCGGCCTCGACAACTCGCCCGACTCACCGGGAGAGGTCACCGTGCTCAAGGAGGGGGCGCAACGGTTCGCCGCCGGATGCGAGACCCGATCGGGCAGGCTCCTGCCGTACGTCGGCACCGCCGGCGCCGCCAGGGACATGGACCTGCTGCGTGCCGCCGTCGGTGACTCCCACCTCACCTACCTCGGCAAGTCGTACGGCACACAGCTGGGTGCCGTCTACGCCGATCTCTTTCCCGACCGGGTCCGCGCCCTCGTCCTGGACGGCGCCGTGGACCCCTCGCTCGGCCCGCTGGAGCTGAACACCGCGCAGGCACGCGGTTTCGAGGTCGCCCTCGACGCGTTCCTGGAAAACTGCCTCGCGGCCACCGACTGCCCCTTCCAGGGCTCCGTCGCCTCCGCCCGTGCGGAGATCACCGAGCTGCTCCGCAGGGCGGACACCGCCTCCCTGACCAACAGGACCGGCGACGACCGTACGGTGACCGAGGCCTGGGCCATGCTCGGTGTGATCACCCCGCTCTACGACCGGCAGGCATGGCCGGTCCTCCGCCAGGCGCTGGCCCAGGCGCTGAAGGGTGACGGCACCGTCCTGCTCCGGATGGCCGACCTGCTGGTCGACCGTGGGGAGGACGGCGAGTACACCAACCAGACCGAGTCCAACCTGGCGGTCAACTGCGTCGACAGCGTCTACCCCCAAGACCCCGCCGCCTACGCCGAGGCGGCCGAACAGGCGGCCAGGGTCGCCCCACTGTTCGGTGCGTACGTCATGTGGAGCTCACTGCCCTGCGCGTACTGGCCGGTCAAGGCGGGTGCCCGGGAGAAGATCGACGCCCCCGGAGCTCCGCCCATCATGGTCGTCGGTACCAGACGCGACCCCGCCACGCCCTACCAGTGGTCAGAGGCCCTCGCCTCCCAGCTCTCCTCCGGTGTCCTCGTCGGTTTCGACGGAGACGGCCACACCGCTTATCTGACCGGCTCGGCGTGTGTGGATCGCCTGGTGGACGACTACCTGATCGATCTGACCGTCCCCGCCGACGGAACCCAGTGTCCGAAGATCGGCTGATTCCGGTGCGCGGGAAGGCCCTGGGAGCCTGTAGACTGCCGTAAGTCGTGGTGAAACACGGCACGCCGCCTTAGCTCAGTCGGCCAGAGCACTTCACTCGTAATGAAGGGGTCTGGGGTTCGATTCCCCAAGGCGGCTCCAGGTCGAAAGGCCCCCACCGGGTTCCGGTGGGGGCCTTTTGCTAGAAGGTGTCACTGCGATGTGGCTTGAGCCCAAAATCCCGCCAGATCCGCCCGATCGTCGACCTGCTCAGCCCGCTGCGCTCGGCCATCGAGGCCCGCGACCAGTGCGTGGCCCCTCTGGGCGTCTCCTCCAGCGTCGCCACCACCACCTGTTCGACCTGGTCCAGGGTGATCGATGGCGGCCGGCCCGGCCGCTGTTCGTCGATGAGCCCGTCCAGCCGCAGCCGAATGAACCGGGTCCGCCACTTCGACACCGTGTCGGGATGCACCCGCAGTTCAGCCGCGATCTGCTGGTTGTCCCTGCCGTCCGCGCACGCCAGCACGATCTTCGACCGCATCGCCAGGACCTGCGACGACTTCGCCCGCCGCGCCCATCGCTGCAGCGTGGCCCGTTCCTGGTCGGTCACTGACAACTCCGACTTCGGTCGTCCTGGACGCACCTCGTCGACCAGCCCGTCGATCCCACCGCGAGCGAAGGCCGCCCGCCACTTGCGCACCGTGGCCAATGCCGCTCCCAGGTCCCGCGACACCTGCGCGTTGCTTGCCCCCGGCTCGGCACACGCCAGCACGATCTTCGCCCGGATCGCCAGCCTCGACGGCTCCGCCGACATACCGATCAGCCGAGCACGCTCAACCTCACTCAGATGAATCTCCACCGCCGATGGACCAGGACGCGACATACAGATCGGAACCTGTCAATTTAATCAAGGCAGTTGAGCTGGGCTAATTCTGTGTCGGCTGTTCTGGCGTGTCCTTCTGCTCGTTCGTGTCGTCGTTCTTGGGCTTGTTGATCCATGCCGGTCCGGGCAGGTCGGGCGGGGCGGGGATGCCGCCGGATGCGAACCGCTCGGGATGCGTGGCGTGGGCGGCGGCCAGGACACGGGCGCGTCGGTCACGGACGACGCCGGCGCGGCCGTAGTGCACATCGGCCGGGTGGTGGTAGCCGATCCCGGAGTGGTAGTGCTCGTGGTTGTACCAGGTG
>NZ_JBFAOJ010000084.1:0-9793 GCF_040675205.1 Streptosporangium sp. NPDC049644
TGGTGGGTGTGGTTCGCCTCGGGGGGGGGGGCCCGCGCCGGGGCGGCCGCGGCGACCATCGCGGCGGCCCGCTGGGGGTCGAGCGGGCCGCCCGCGATCATGTCGCCGAAGGTCTCACCGCTCACCCACTCGCTGACCACGTAGGAGTGGCCGTCGTCCTCGGTCGCGTCGAAGACCTGGGTGAGACGGGGGTCGGTCAGCCGGCTGGCCACCCGGGCCGCCGTGACGACCTCGTTCAGGCGCGGGAAGTCAGGGTCGAAGGTGTGCACGGCGACGGGCCGGGCGAGCACCTCGTCGATGGCCTTCCACAGCGTGGCACCGCCCGACTCGTAGACACGGTCTTCGAGCCGGAAGCGCTCGGCCAGCTTGGTGCCGGGCTCGACGGTGGGAGAACTCATGAGGACTCCGAAACTGAGAACACGACAGCACCACGCCAGGTCGGCACATCAAGACACATCACATGATGCCGGGTGGATCCGCCCACGCCCTCCTGCTTCCATTAGCCGCATGTCACCACACGTGTCGCACCATGGTAGTCCCGCGCCGGTTCCGCCCGTGTTCGCCTTGTCAGACGTTTGAGACAAGCCTTTGGCTTACCGGCCTACCCGTCCTGCCACCATTCCAACGATCGAGCTCACTTCGGGGATGCGCATCCGGTGGGCGATCGCCAAGTAAAGAACCATACCGAGTCCGCCGCCCGCCGCCAGCATGATGGCGGCGCTCAGCGCGTCCAGCCCGGTGAGCTCCTGCGTGATCCAGAGCACGCCGAGCGCGAGCGCCGCCGCCGGGAGCGAGGCCAGGTACATCCGGGACAGCCCGGCGGCCACCTTGCGCCCTCCCAGGCCCGCCACCCTGCGTGAGGCCAGCGCCCAGGCGACCGCGCTGCCCACCACGTAGGCGACGGTGAACGCGAGGGCCAGGCCCATCACGATGTACTGCGCCGGCAGGGTGAAGTAGGCCACCAGGCTGAGCGTGGCGTTGACCGCCAGGTTGCAGACGGCGAGAAAGGCCGGTGTGCGGGTGTCGCCGAAGGAGTAGAAGACCCGCAGCAGGAGCTGGAAGACCGAGAACGGGACCAGCGCCAGCCCGAAGACCTGCAGCACGTTGCCGATGTAGACCGCCGAGTCGACGGTCATGTTGCCCCAGGAGAAGATCAGCACGGTCACCGCGGGGCCGAGCACCATCAGCAGCAGCCCGGCGGGTACCAGCAGCACCGACACCAGTCGCACCCCCGAGGAGAACTCCTCCCGGACCGAGTCGAGCTGCCCGTCGGCTACCCCCCTGCTCATCCGGGGCAGCATCGCGGTGATCACCGAGACCGCGATGATCCCGTAGGGGAGCTGGAAGAGCTGGTAGGCATAGGCGTAGGCGGCGTTACCGGCGCCGGGCGCCCGCTGGCCCGCGCCGGTCGCGAGCCTGGTGGTGATCAGGAAGCTGATCTGGCCGATCCCGACGTAGGCGAAGGTCCAGACCGCGGTGCGGCCCATCTCGCCGAGCCCGGCGTTGCGCAGGTCGAACCGGGGCCGGAAACGGAATCCCACCCGGTGCAGCGCGATGACCAGCACCACGCACTGCGCCACGATACCGGCGGTGGTGCCCAGGCCGAGCAGCGCCAGGTCGGCGTCGGTCACCGTGTCGACGTCGGTGCCCGCGCCGCCCAGCTTCAGGTAGTAGCCGACGGCGACGGCGATCATCACGATGTTGTTGAGCACCGGCGCCCACATCGGGGCGGCGAACCTGTCCCGGGTGTTGAGGATCGCCCCGGCGATCGCCCCGACGCCGAAGAAGGCGATCATCGGCAGGATGTACTGCGCCAGCCTGACCGCGACCTCGGTCTGCCGAGGGCCCCAGTCGGTGCTGTACAGGCTGATCAGAGGCTTGGCCAGCACTACCGACACCACCGCGATCACCGTCAGCGCGAGCACCCCGAGCGTCATCAGCCGCTGCTCGTAGGCCCGGCCCCCGTCGGGGTCGCTCTTCTGCCGCCGGATGATCATCGGTACCACGACGCTGCTCAGCACCCCGCCGAGGAGGGAGTCGAACAAGATGAAAGGGATCGTGTAGGCCACGTTGTAGGCGTCGCCCAGGGCGAAGGTCCCGATGGCCGCGGCGAGCACCGCCGTCCGGACGAAGCCGGTGACGCGGGAGACCATCGTCCCCGCCGCCATGATCGCGCTCGCACGCAGGACCCTGCTCATGCGCCATTCCTCCGCTGGGTGTCAGGACTCGGTGCCGGCCGGCTCGCGATCGCGTTCCGACGGGGGAGCGGCCGCGGGGCGGCGGCCTCCCCGCCGGCGCAGCACGCGCAGGACGACGGCGGCCAGCATCACCACGAGGGCCGCCCCCACGATCACCAGAGCGACCCCGGTGTACCCGGTGGTCCGCACGGTCAGCTCGACCGGCCTGCCGTACTTGCGGCCGTCGTCGGTGGTGAGCTGCACCGTCACCGTGGTCTGGCCACTGGCGGTCGAGGTCATCGGGATCCGGATGGTCTGGCTCTGGCCGCCGAGGATCGTCAGCTGGTCCAGGTACGGCTCGATCTTCAACAGCTTGGGCTGGTCGGAGGTGACCCTGAGGCGGACCGCGACCCGGCTGGCCTCACCGCTCAGCTCGTTGCGCACGCTGATCGGCACGTCGCCGTTGCTGCCGGCCAGGGTGCGCAGGCGCGACTGCTCGCTACCGGTGATGGAGACCATGGCGATCCGGCTGTCGATCGCCTCCGCGACCTGCTGGACGTACGGCGCCGCGGCGGCGGTCCTGCCGCGCCAGGCCGAGGAGGTCAGACGGAGCAGCGCCAGGTCGAAGACGTCGAGATCCTGGGCGGTGGTGATCGCGGCGGTCAGGTCGGCGCGGGCGCCGACCTTCTTGACGCCCGTCAGGTACTGCCTGGGGAGCTCGGCCCGCCGGTTCTGGTCGGTGTAGGTCAGGTCGGCCCGCGGTGTCGGGGCACCCTTGCCGCGCTTGACCGCGTCGAGACCGACGGGCAGCAGCCAGGGCAGGCCGGCGGCGGTCTCGATCAGGTTGGTCACGTACCTGGGGTCGGGATCCCAGCGGCGGTGCGGAACGGCGATCACGGTCCTGGCCGTGTTGACGGGCTCCGCGCTGATCATCGCCGTCTCCGCGATGAACCGCTGGCGGTTCATCAGCGCCGAGCCGGGGGCGGAGGTGTCCGCGCCGACGGTCTCGCTCAGCTTCGCGTCGGCGACCAGGGCGGTGACCGGGCCGTTCACGCTCTCCAGGGTCGCCGAGGCGTCGGGGGTGGTGACCGGGGGCGCCGCCGGCGGCAGGTTCAGCACGTTCAGCAGCACGGTGTCGACGCCGCCGGTGGCCAGCAGGTCCAGCCCGTCGTAGTCGATCAGGCCGCCCAGCGGCCAGTTCACGTTGGTGATCACATCGCGGCCGAGGGTCTCCCTGCCGATGATCCTGGCCGCGTTGATACCGGTCGCGGCGGCGTTGTCGACGCCGTTGTGGGCGAGGGCCGCCACGTCGGGGTCGCCGTACGGGGTGGCCATCACCGGGTGGTCCGCGACGGCCTCGCGGAAGTCGCTCAGCCACTGGGCGGCCGCGGGTGTCGCGGGACGCTGCTGGGTGCGGTTCTTGGACCTGACCGCGTGCGGCCCGCCCATGGCCCGCGCGTCGTCGAGCAGGGCGGGGTCGACCACCCAGGTGAGGCCCTTGGCCGAGGAGGTGTCCTGGGCGATCTTGAGCAGGTCGCCGAGGCGCTTGCCGGGGGCCATGGCCGCGGGCAGCCCCTCGTCCGCGAAGACGCCGTCACCGCTCCGGCGCGGCTGGTCGACGATGGGCAGCACCATGGCGAGCCGGGTACGGACCACCCTGGTCTCCCTGGGCATGTAGGTCACCAGGGTCCGCAGGGTGGCGACCTGCTGGTTGAAGGCGTCGAGCACCTCGATCATGATCGGATAGACGCCGAAGCGGGAGAGGCCCAGCAGCTGCGGGGTGAAGACGAACTCCCACGGCGTCTTCCCCGAGGGCGCGATCGAGGTCTGGACGTAGCGCTGGTCGCGCCAGGCGCTCGGCTGGAGGCTCTGCCCCGACTGGTACGCCTCGATGTCGCCACGCTGGGCGAACGGCTGGGGCGAGTAGCGCATCTGGATGCGCAGCCCGCTCATGGTCTCGGTGCCCGAGTTGACCAGTGATCCGGAGACCTTGACCTCGGTGGTCGGCTCACGGGGGACGTCGGGGCCGATGGCCTCCATCATGATCTGGAGACTCAGCCGGCTCGCCGCGGTCGTCTGCGCGTTCGCCGTACCGGAAACGACCACGGCCGCGGGCAGGAGCAGCGTGGTGGCGAGCAGGGCGAGCAGCGTGACCTTGCGGATCACGTGCCGGCCAGGGGTCGAGTACGGCGCACGCCCGTAATGGTATGGCCTAACCGGCGAGGGGAAAGGTCGCCGCCTCCTTTCGGGAAGCCTGGCGAGTCAGGTCGACGGCCCTGCCCGAAACCAGTGTGAGCAGGTGGTCCGCACGGATCAGGAGTGCCGTGTGACGCTCCCCGGTGGGCACGTAGACGGGTGTGGCGATGTCGGTGAGTCGCTCGTCCACCAGCACGGTCAAGGTGGCGGGCAGCAGCAGCGGGCAGACCAGCCCCGAGGCGTAGTCGGTGGCGGAGTTGACGGTGAAGGCCGAGGCCGGCCGGACCCGCCGCGCGCCCAGGATGCCGCCGATCAGACCGGGGCGCGGAGGAGAGCCGACGGAGGTGACGACCGCCACGGGTTCGCGGGCGATTCGCGTCGTGACCTCGAAGACCGTGACCGCCAGGCAGACGGCGGGGCTCGCGGAAAGCACCTCGGGCAGTTCGTCCGAGCATGTCATCGCGCGCGGAAGGCGTACGATCTCATGATGGACCTGGTGTGCGAGGAGCCAGCGGTGGATCGCGAGCGCATCCTTCATGTGTGTGCTCCTTGCCTCGACGCACGGCCCCCGAGGTTCTCCTGACTGACCGTAACCTGGTGATCGCTTCAGGTGTATCCCCGCAGGGGAACATGTTCCGTAACCGAAGGACCTACCCGGCTTGTCCCTTTCAAATCTGACCCAGAGCCAGCGCCACGGCATGAGCGAGCTGTTCCGGAAGATCGCTCCTGTGGCGGACGAGCTTGGCGAGCTGTTCGCCGCCAAGGGTTACCAGATAGCCCTTGTCGGCGGCTCCGTACGCGATGTCTTCCTGGGCAGGATCGGCAACGATCTCGACCTGACCACGGACGCGAGGCCCGAGACGGTCCTGGAGCTCGTCCGTGACTGGGCCGACTCCGTCTGGACGATCGGCATCGACTTCGGCACCGTCGGCGTCCGCAAGGACGGGTGGCTGCTGGAGATCACCACCTACCGCAGCGAGTCGTACGACCCCAAGTCGCGCAAGCCCGACGTCGCCTACGGCGAGACGCTGGAGGGCGACCTGGCCCGGCGTGACTTCGCGATCAACGCGATGGCGCTGCGCCTGCCGTCCCGCGAGTTCGTCGACCCCTACGGCGGCCTCGACGACCTGCACGCCCGGCTGCTGCGCACCCCCGGCCCCCCCGAGCGCTCCTTCGGCGACGACCCGCTGCGGATGCTGCGCGCGGCCAGGTTCGCCAGCCAGCTCGGTTTCACCGTCGACGAGGCGGCGCTCGCCGCGATGGACGCGATGGCCGACCGGATCGACATCGTCTCCGCCGAGCGCATCCGCGACGAGCTGGACAAGCTCATCGGCGGCGGTCACCCCCGCGAGGGGCTGAAGATCCTCGTCGAGTCGGGGCTCGCCGGCCACGTGCTGCCCGAGCTGCCCAGGCTCCGCCTGGAGATCGACGAGCACCACCGGCACAAGGACGTCTACGAGCACTCGCTGATCGTGCTCGAGCAGGCGATCGACCTGGAGGAGAACGGCCCCGACCGGATCCTGCGCTGGGCCGCGATCCTGCACGACGTGGGCAAGCCGAAGACCCGCCGCCACGAGCCCGGCGGCAGGGTCTCCTTCCACCACCACGAGGTGGTCGGCGCGCAGCTCGCCAGGAAGCGGATGACGGAGCTGAAGTTCCCCAAGGACGTGGTGGCCGACGTCTCCCGCCTGGTGGAGCTGCATCTGCGCTTTCACGGGTACGGCACGGGCGAGTGGACCGACTCGGCGGTGCGCCGTTACGTCCGGGACGCCGGGCACCTGCTCGAACGCCTGCACAAGCTGACCCGCGCCGACTGCACCACCCGCAACCGGCGCAAGGCCCAGGCCCTGTCGCGGACCTACGACCAGCTGGAGGAGCGGATCACCAGGCTGGCCGAGGAGGAGGAGCTCGGCAAGATCCGTCCCGAGCTCGACGGCAACGAGATCCAGGAGATACTCGGTGTCCCGCCGGGCCCGGTCGTGGGCCGCGCCTACAAGTTCCTGCTGGACATGCGCCTGGACCAGGGGGTTCTCGGCAAGGAGGCCGCCGCGGACGCCCTCCGCGAGTGGGCGCGGGCGAACGAGGTGGCCCCTGAGCGGCACTCCTGACCAGGCCGCGGGCCCCGAGGGCCCCGGCGATGTCGCCGCACTCGACCGGGAGCACGTGTGGCATCCCTACGCGGCCGTGCCCCAGCCGGTGGCGCCGCACGTGGTCTCCCGCGCGGAGGGCGTGCGGCTGACGCTCGCCGACGGGCGCGAGCTCGTCGACGGCATGTCGTCGTGGTGGGCGGCCATCCACGGCTACAACCACCCCGAGCTCAACCGGGCGCTGAGGGAGCAGCTGGAGGACATGGCGCACGTCATGTTCGGCGGGCTCACCCACGAGCCCGCCGTGCGGCTGGCCCGCAGGCTCGCCGCCATGACCGGCCTGCCGAAGGTGTTCCTCGCCGACTCGGGGTCGGTCGCCGTCGAGGTGGCGATCAAAATGGCGTTCCAGCTCACCGGCAGGGGCCGGCTGCTCACGGTCAGGGGCGGCTACCACGGCGACACCTTCGGGGCGATGTCGGTCTGCGACCCGGTCAACGGTATGCACCACCTCTTCTCCGGCGTGCTGCCCGAACACGTGTTCGCCGACCGGCCGCCGCGCGAGTACGACGAGGGCTACGCGGCCCGGCTGGCGGATCTTCTCGCCAGGCACGCCCACGAACTGGCCGCGATCATCGTGGAACCGGTGGTCCAGGGGGCGGGCGGCATGCACTTCTACCACCCGGCCTACCTGCGCCTGCTCCGCGAACTGGCCGACGAGCACGGCGTCCTGCTGATCGCCGACGAGATCGCCACCGGATTCGGCAGGACCGGCGAGCTGTTCGGCTGTGACCACGCCGGGATCAGGCCCGACATCATGTGCCTGGGCAAGGCGCTGACCGGCGGCTACCTGTCGCTTGCCGCGACGCTGTGCACCGAGCGGGTGGCCCGGGGGGTCGGGGTGCTGATGCACGGGCCGACCTTCATGGGCAACCCGCTGGCCGCGGCGGTGGCGAACGCCTCCCTGGATCTCCTGGAGGAACGCCCGTGGCGTGAGGAGGTCCGCCGGATCGAGACCGGTCTCCTCGCGGGCCTGGCCGGGGCCGCGGCGGCACCCGGCGTGCGCCAGGTGCGGGTCCTCGGCGCGATCGGGGTGATCGAGACCCACGGGCCCGTCGACGTCCCCGCCGTCCAGGACGTCGTCATGCGGCACGGCGTCTGGCTCCGCCCGTTCGGCCGCCTGCTCTACGCGATGCCGCCCTACTCGATCGGCGACGACGACCTGGAGAGGGTCACGACGGCGATGACGGCAGCGGCTCGATCATTCGGGCCGGCGTGACGACCCGGTACGCCACCGCGCCCAAGAGGTATCCGGCGGCGATGACCACCAGCACGAGCGTCGATCTGCCGTCCGCCGGGAGCAGCGCCGCGGCCAGGGCGGCGGCCAGCACGTAGCCGCCGTTGAAGAGCATGTCGTAGATGGAGAAGGCCCGGCCCAGATAGGCGTCCTCGACGTCCCGCTGGACCGCGGTGTCCGCGCAGATCTTGACGCTCTGCCCGGCGATGCCGAGCACGAGGCCCGCGGCCGCGAACCCCCACTGCTGGAAAGGCGCGCAGAGCGCGAACGTCAGCACTCCGGCGGTGACCAGCATGGCCGGGACCCACCGCTCGATGCCGAAACGCTCGGTGGCCCAGGGGGTGATCAGGATGGCCAGGAAGTAGCCGACCCCCGAGGTGGCGACCACCACGGAGACCGCGTTCAGCGCGTCCTCGGCGTTCTCGGCGAAGTAGTAGCGCGACAACATCACGAGCATCGCCGTGCACATGCCGTAGACGAACCGGTGGGTGGTCATCGCGCCCATCGCCGCGGCGGCGGCCCGGTGACGTACCAGGTGCCGTGCGCCGTCGGTCAGGCCGCGCAGCACGTGGCGCACCGCCTCGCGGGCCTGCGGCCGGTCGGGATCGTAGGCGGGGCCGAGCAGCTCCCGCCCCATGGTCCTGGAGATGAGCGCGCTGAGCCCGAAGATGAGACCGGAGACGACCAGCAGCACCGCCGTCCCCCGGTGGTCGGAGCCGAAGACCGCCCGGAGGAGGTAGCCGGCGCCGATGCCCACGAAGGTGAGCACGGTTCCCGAGGTGGGGGTGACCGCGTTGGCGACCATCAGCCGGTCGGCCGGCACGACGTGCGGGAGCGAGGCTCCCAGCGCGGCCAGGAAGAACCGGTTCACCCCGAGCACGCCGAGCGCGGCGGCGTAGAAGATCGCGTCAGGGGCGTCCGCGGCGACCAGCGCCGCGGCCGCGAGCAGCAGTATCCCGCGGACCAGCGGCGCGACGACCAGGATCTGCCGCCGTGACCAGCGGTCGATGAACACCCCGACGAAGGGGCCCAGGATCGAGTACGGCAGCAGCAGCACGGCCAGGCCCGCGGCGATCTCCACCGCGCTCGTGCTCTTCTCCGGGCTGAAGAACGCGAATCCGGCCACGGCGAACTGGAAGATCCCGTCGGAGAACTGCGAGACGAGACGGGTCCCGTACAGCCTCCGGAAGTCCCGACCTTCCAGGACCACGCGTAGGTCGGATATGAATGACACGCGCTCAGCCTATGGGGGACCGCCCCCGATGGGCATCGGGAACATCCCTGAATGTACGGGTGAGCATTACCGACCTTTACCTACGTATCGTCAAGTGGGGCGCGGTGAACCAACATGATCACGTACCCTCGGTCGAGTGACACCTGATGAACACGTTGTGCTCGTCGACAGTGCGGGGAACGCGATCGGCACGGCGGCCAAGGCCACGGTGCACGGTCCCGACACTCCCCTCCACCTGGCCTTCTCCAGTTACGTGTTCGACGAGCAGGGGCAGATCCTGCTGTCCCGACGCGCACTGCACAAGATCACTTGGCCGGGGGTGTGGACCAACAGCTGTTGCGGCCACCCCCTGCCGGGCGAGCCGCTCTCCGCGGCGGTGACCCGCAGGCTCTCCCATGAGCTGGGCCTCGCGGCCGGCCAGGTCGACCTGCTTCTGCCGCGCTTCTCCTATCGCGCGGTCATGGACAGCGGCATCGTCGAGCGGGAGTTGTGCCCGGTCTACCGGGTGATCGCCGCCTCCGAGGCCGTGCCCAACCCCGACGAGGTCGAGGACGTGCGCTGGATGCCGTGGAAGGAGTTCACCGACGGGGTGCTCGGCGACCGCCTGGCGATCTCCCCGTGGTGCCGCGAGCAGGTCCCCCAGCTGATCGATCTTGGCGCGGACCCGCTCGCCTGGCGGGCCGCCGACCCCGCCGACCTCCCACCCGCCGCCCGCTGACGCGGGAGCCCGACATGGGCCCACCGGCGATCCACCAAAGGCGAGAGACCCCCACCCCCCCCCCCCGGGCGGGGGGTCTCGCCAGAT